>JAUXSA010000064.1 GCA_030681615.1 Bacteroidota bacterium | reverse complement strand
TTATGCAAATTTACCCTCTAATTTTCCTGAATTAACTTTGCATCTAGAATCGAACAGTTCGATAATAGATCGCTACATAATATTAATTCAAATTGCATCGTCTATCATATGCACTGAAGGAGTTGATCAACAATACGTGGAGACGCTTAGACCTTTATTAGATAAAATGGCAGAAAGCTTTATTGATGAGCGAATACGCGCAATGGCTATTTATTTAGGCTCAAAAACGCCAGAAAATTTAAAAGTCGATAATCAACTTGTAAACATTGTAAAAGATTTCCAAAATGGAAATTATATCCAAAGTTATAATAGTTCATTGGATCTCATATGCAAAACCCCATACGAAATTGAAATCGCTGAAATTTTAGTAAAATCAGCTATTATTTTAAATAAAGATTGTCCGAAAGTTGGTGCCGTTGATTCTACAATTGGTAAAATTATCGAAGACCTTTATAACATTCATTCAAAAAATATTAATTACGAAACTTCTCTTTACACACTAGGGAAAATTGCTAAATCGATATGTAGCGCACTTTGGTGTAATGAGCTTATATCTATATTAAATTCCGAACAATCATTTCAATTTGAAAAGTATAATTTTGATTTGCATAAAACATTACTTGCAGTTCAAGTTTCACCTAAGCTGTGTGAATTTTTAACCTACGAAAATAAAGCGCAATTTGAATTTATCTATCAGAAAAATTCCAATGAGAATCAACACATCTTTATTGAGAAATCCTTACCTGATCTAGAATCAAGCGGAATTTTCCAACAGCTTAGAAGTGCAAAATATTTGATAAAGGAACAAAAGTATGCTGAAGCTTTTGAATATATTAAGACCATAAATAACCATCCAAAAAATAAAGATTTATTAAATTTAAAATTTATTAAATTGTTAATTATAAAACTTGAAATTGATTGTTATTTGAAATTAGATAGACCGATAGATATCCTCGAAATAATAACGCATTCTGTAATCGAAACAGATAAATTTTATTATTCACTCTTTAACAAAGAAGTTGTAACGCAAATTTTAAGTTCGGAGAATGAACTAATTCAAGGGAATATTTGTACACCTATTCTAGCAAGATTATATAAGGATAAAATTAATGATATTTGGATTGCGTATGATAATTTCATGTACGTAAATAAGTACGCTTTTCCAAAAGACGTATTCTTGGAAACTCAGTTCAAGGCTGAATTTCAAAAATATTTTTTACGTTACGTTTGTATTCAAGATGTTTATGATTCTTCACCTTCTTTTAAGAACCCAGAAGATTTAGACAATCAAAGAATTGCAATTTGCAATTTCCTTTGTACCGTTGATCCGAAATGCAAAGAAGAATACATTAATGAAATAACAGAAACTGAAACAAACGCTTTAATAAAGAAAGGTATCAGAGAAATTGATGAAAGTAAGATATTTGTTGACATTGCTGGAATCTGGAGAGAAATGGAAACCGAAGTGAAGGAGCGTTTTGCTAGGGGTCGAGAATTACTTAAATTAAGCAAAGATGAAATAGATTATTTACTGGAGATGTCATCAAGCGTTTTAGTTCTATTCATGAAAAATGAAGAAGAAGGTAGTTTGATAAAATTTGACAAAACAGCAAAACGGAACGAAGGAATCGCAAACCAACCACATTTTATAAACTTTAAAGAGAATTTCTTACTGATCAGGGATAGATTTATTTCTAGTAATGAATTTGGGCTTGATTCATATATAAGCATGAGAATCCGCCATGGTACCCTACTAGGTCAAATACGAAGCATATATGAAAAATTTCATCTTATTACTAAAAAGAATGCTCACACAAAACAGTACATAGATAATAGTTATTGGCTTGACAAGTTAAGTATTGAAAAGAAAAATAAAGCAGGGATTTCGGAAAAGCTTAATACATTTTCTGAGGAAATTGACTTGATGTCTGAGGAAATTAAAAATTCATTATTACAAATCAAAACAGAGGAGAAATCGTCAAATGGTTTGTTTGATTACAAATATGACGATGACGAATTGATTAAACTATACGAAGGTATATTTTACAATATAGAGAATCATGTGAGTTTTTTTGAATCAACTGTAGATACCCTGTGGCAGAGGACAGAGAACAATCTAGAAATAATTAGGGAAAAGTTTAAAAATGAATATTGTCATAAAGCTTTATCCAATTTGGAAGAACTATTTACATCAGTAGAAAAATATCATAAGCGATCAAGCACCAACATAGACACTCGAGAGTTCCGTCGAGATATTACAGCTTGTAAAACAGACACTACTAATTCATTTGAAAAAATTTCTTTGTGGTTTAGAAGGAGCTATAGCAAAAGTATCAATGAATTCGATTTAAAACTTGTATTAAGAATTTGCTTTTCAATTGTTAATAAAATGCATCCACAAACACCAATCCAATTTGCAGCGATTGAAAACACAAGTACTTCAATTTTAAATGGTCAATATTTCGCTTTTTTAATTGATATGATGCGTAATATTCTCGATAATATTATTATTAGGTCTGAATTAATTGAACCTGAATTACAGGTAAAATTAAATATATTTGAAGATAAAGGCATTCTTTATATAAATAACGAAAATAATGTATCGAAGACAGTCAACCTTGAATCTGCAAATCAGAGAATTGCAACAACACAATATAGGTTGGACAACAATGAGGGTGACCCACTTGTGAAACAAGAGGGGGGTACAGGTTATATTAAGATCAAAAATATTATAAAAATAAACTTAAAAAGAAAAAATTTCACTTTAAAAGTAGAACCAATAAAAGATGATGAAAGAATTTTCCGATCTACTATTTCTTTTGAACTACGAAATTTAATAAAAACGTAAATGAAAATTTTAGTTATCGAAGATGATCCAAATAAGGCTTTGCAGGTGATCTCTTTTTTAAGAGAACATAATTCAGATCATGAAATCACCCATAAAAAATCCTATCAATCGGGGCTTAGTGAAATCTATGAAAATACATTTGACTTTGTATTTCTTGACATGTCGTTACCTACATATGACATTACTCCAGGAGAAGACGCTTATAAATTTAGACATCTTGCTGGTCATGATATATTATCGGAAATAAAACGTAAGAAGAAGTCAGCAAAAGTCATTATTGTCACTCAGTTTGAGAGATTTGGAGAGGGTAAACAATTTATTTCGTTAAAAGACTTAAAAATGATTTTACGTAAGGATTTTACCGAGAATTATATTGCCACTATATCATATCATCCTGGGCGAACATCTTGGAAAGAAGAATTGTCAAGTTTAATAACTAAAAAATAACCATATATGATCAAAGTACTAGTGATTGAAGACAATCCTGATAAAACAAAAGTAGTAAGAAATCTACTTGATAAAAATAAAGGGATTGAACGTTATGATGTAGCAAATGATTCGCTAGAGGCGAGAAGACTCTTAGAATTAAATTTTTACGATTTATTAATATTAGATCTCAAAATTCCCAAAAGATTTGGAGATGATCCTTTACCCGAAAACAGTATTAATTTGTTAGATGAATTGAATAAAGGAGGCAGGCTAATACGACCGTCTCATATAATCGGTCTTACAGAATTTGATAAATTAAAGGAGAAATATGACTTGCAATTTGAAAAATTTCTTTGGCTCATTATTTTGTACGAAGTTAGTTCAACTGCATGGGAAGAACAGTTAAATTTTAAAATTGATTATCTAATCAAAGCTAAAGCAACAATGTTGCAATCCGCCGCAGAAAATCCACAGATAGACTTAGCTTTCATTACAGCCTTAAGGACGCCAGAATTAGATTTTGTGCTGAAGCTTCCTTTAGAATGGTCTCCTTTCAGAATTCCAAACGATTCCACCGAGTATCATCGTGCAACTTTAAAATTATATGGACGAAACTATTCCTTTGTTGCGGTTGCCGCCATACAAATGGGTATGGTAGCTGCCTCAACTATCACCATGAAAGTGATCCATTCATTTAGACCTCGTTATATTGTGATGACTGGTATCGCGGCAGGAATTCATGGAAAATCTAATTTTGGAGATATTCTTATTTCAGAATCCGCTTTTGATTATACTAGTGGAAAAACTATTAAAAACGAAAATGATTCTATTTTTGAACCGGACTACAAGCCAGTTGCATTATCTAGAGATCTTTTAGAAGTAGTTCAGGCATGTAATGGCGTTCGGTCATTTCTTGATGAGATAAAAGCGGGATGGGTAAGCGATAATAAAATAAGCCATAGTTTGGAGGCACACTGCGGGCCTATCGCTTCAGGTGGTAGTGTTATTGCCGACGATACAGTTCCAGCCGGTATAAAAATGCACGCAAGAAAATTAATTGGGATAGATATGGAAACCTACGGGGTGTATTACGCAGCTAACAATTGTAGTAGACCTAAACCTACCGCGGTTATATCAATAAAATCGGTTTCAGATTTCGCAAACATGCAAAAAAGTGATAACTATCAAAATTACGCTTCCTACACTAGTGCAGCATTTGCATATAGATTTTTTACTGAAAAGATTTTTAAACATGAAAATGAAGATCTTTAAAATTAAAATCCAAGGCGTAGTTTTTTCCTAACCAAATATTCAGAAAGAATGCCAGAAATATTAATTGCAGTTGGATGTTGATTTTTATTAAGGGGTGATTCCTTAATTCGTAAAAGATCCCAACCTATAAGGTTTTTACAATGAGGGCAAATAAAACCAAAATCTTCAATTTCCATTCTGACATTGTGAGTACAATTTAGACATAGTGGAAGCCAATCTTCGTCTAATTTTTTTCCGCTGGCAATTTTCAACATTTTTTGCCTTTCCGTCACGCTAAGATTTTTATAGAATTCGATAGTCTTCATTTTAGTGTGTTCAAATTCTAGTTTAAAGCACTTCAAGATTAATATTATTTAATTTATACTAAAACAATGCCAATCTTGATTTAATAAGATATTACAAGAAATTAGGCTACTGTTACAGATTTCGGAATAATAGAAGATATAGCCAAGAACTTCTGTGAATTATGTTGGTTTTAAAAACGGGGAAAAAATTCCATATTAAAACATCACTTTGTAATTATGTGCTTAGGTTGATGAAAATCTGTAATTCTGCCGATCCGCCCCATCTATTTTTATCGATTCCCGATTTCAATATACCTTTCTCTGCATACAACATAACGTCCACGACATTTCTCCACCTTCCATTGCCTGTAAAATTTCCATCTTTTGTAGCCTGGGAAATTAATATAAACGATTGGTGAGAATATTTTTCTTTTAAAGTAACAAATTCCGCTAAACCAATCTCCATGTCATCTTTACTATCCAACACTATAAAGTCAAAATTCTTAGGATTTAAAACTTTAAGATCTTTTACTATTTGGAAATTATTACCTACATCGATATTTAAACGATTCAACAATTCCGTAAAGGTTGGAGTATTGTATTGCTCACGCGCAACGTATAGAATTTTGTACCCAATAGAGGCAAGATATTGTGTAAACAATAATACAAATGATGTTTTGCCGCTTCCGCCCAATCCATAAACCAAAAAAGAAGTTGGTAAACACATTTTACCGATTAGCTTTAACCACTCACCGGTCAAAGGAACTGACCGAAATTGTGCCTTTCGTGCTTCCTGAACGGTCATTACTCCATCATCTTTTGGGGAACTTTGTCTAGGAGCCGCAATGATATTTACAAGCCCTTTTAATTCTTCACAACCGCAGCCTTGTAAAGCAATTTGTAAACCGTTCAATTGACTTTCTCTAATGCTTAAAGATCTTACACCTTGTTTCGATAAAAAACCTTCTAAAGAATTAATAACGGTTTTAACTTCTTTGTAATATCTGTCCTGCGCATTTACAATTTTAGAAGCCAATGCTTTTTTAACTCGATCTAATAGGTTTTTAGCTTTATGCTTTGTTATTTCTTTTCCGCTTAAACTTACAAAGGCTTTTATAAAACGGATTGACGGCATCACTATTTCAGCACCTGCAATTTTATAGTAACGGTTAAGATCCTTTGGTTCAAATTCTAATTTAATTGAATTTGCCATTTTTTTATATATGCTAACCAATTGGCTTTGGATCTCACGAATGGTATTGGCATAACGCGATGTCTTGCGAATGCGTTTTTCTACTATCGCCTTTTGTAAAGATCTAATGAATGAACCAACCTGATCTTTTGTTTTGGTTTTATTATGTAACCCAACAAAGCGTTTGATAAAACTTACTTCAGTGCCAATTAACTCAACACCTTTTCCTTTCACTTTCGGTTTTTCGTAAGTTGGGGCAACAATTGGCTTTTTTTGTTTTTCCCCATGGTCGGCTGTGGTTTTATAGCTACTTTTTTTATAATTGCTTTCGGGTGAAGTTTTATTTATTGGCTGGGTATTATCGACTTTACTTGAAGTGGCCGACTTCTTGTTTTTTTCATACAAAAGTCCCAAAGCCTCAAAAACTGAATCTATCGCCTTTTTAAACATGTGATACTTACTCCAATCTTTTCCACCTTTAGTAACACGATCAACGAGGCTGTAACCTTTCTTAAGTGATTCAGAAAGATTCTCAACACCTATTTCCTTAACAATACTTTCGTAATTATCTTTTGTGACTTTCATAATATCAATTTTTAAAGTTTATGCTGCTTGTTGCAAACGCAATAATTCAATTTCCATTTCCATCTCCACTTCAACACTTAATGCAAGCAAAGCGAGTTCTTCTTGTTCTTCAATTTCATCTTCACTTAATAAAACGATTGGTTTCCTATGTTTGATTTCATGTGCTTCCTGTGAAATAAGATCAAACTGGTAAGATTCAATTTTAATACTGTCATCAAATTTGGACTGAAGTATATTTAAAAAATCATCCAATTTTTTATGCGGCAAAATCGCCACCATTTTGTCAGCAACTTTGTCAAAATTATGGTTGTGTACCATCTGTAAAATATCCTTGTCCAGGAATACATCTCCACCTTTTTGTTTGGAAGCTGCTACTACAATTTTGTAAGTGTCACCTAAATTAAAGATGGTCGTACCATTATCGGTTGTAACCGCATTACCTTTTATGATCGAACCAATAATTTTTAAAGCCCTCGCAACCGGTACGGCAATTTTTTCTTCCATACCTTCTTCACCTTCCCAATATTCGGGCATTAAGATTCCTTTTTTGGTTTCTCCATTGCTTGTTGTATAGGAAACAAGCTTTCCTTTATAATCGGCAAAGGCTTGTAATAAATTTCCCGTAATTATAAATCTGATATTTTTCGCAACGTCTGCACTTTTAATTGCATTCTCCCACTGGTTAAGGGTTTCTTCTAAGGATGTTTGCTCCACATCGTAACTTGCACCAATGATGCCGTTAATGTCTTCTGCATAAGAGGCAGGCATAACAATGTATTTGTTAAAGGAAGCAATTGCAAAACGTAGACGAACGCTACTTGGGGCGTATGGATTTTTTTTCTTCTTGTCAATAACAAAGCCAAGAAATACTGCCTGCACTTTAATATCGCCATCTGAAAAAGTGCCAACAGGATATAGGAGGTTTTTGCCAATTTTAAAAAAATTAATAATACGAGACAAATACTGATGCCTGTGTTTCATTTGAGTTTGTAGTTTCTCTAACTGTTTCTCAAGGGCAACGTTGAGTTCTTTTTCTCTGTTAGCAATATATTTGAGATATTCTGAATGAACAGCCATCTCTTTTAATTTTATGGCTTTCTTTTCATTCGTAATATTTTTGATCTGCTCCGAGTAGTAGTCTTTCTCTTTGGCAAGATCATTTTCGAGAGTTTCCTTTGCGTATATTTCATAATCATCTAATATTTTCTTTTGAATTTTTTCAGGTTCATTGTTAGCTAAGGATTCACGAATTATATTTTCAAGTTCTCCACGCTTAAAAGGTTTTTTAAGAACATTAGCGTTTACCTTTTCTAAAATGCTATCCGTTCCAAATTCGCTGTCACCACCTTTGCCCATGCGTACCGCTTTACTTGAAAGTGTATCAGCTTCCAGATTCATGGTCTCGACTTCAAGATCGTATTCACCAATTTGTTTTAGGTATTCAACGTAATCGTTATAGCTTTGCGAAATTTCGTTGTAAAACTCTTCTTGCATTTTTGTCGAAAGAACTGCCACCCTGCCGGAAACTTTGTGAGCGGCATCCTCAGTTATTTCCGCATCTTCGTTATCAGGATCAGATAAGTGCAAAGGATCTCCTAGCAATTTATTAATCTCAGGGTTTTCGTTTAAGTATTGTGTAACTATTTTATCTCCGTATTTATTTAAGAAATCCGGCACGTCGAGAATTTTTGTGCTTTGCTTCTGATTGGAGGTTGTGTTTGCATCCAACGACTTTAGCTTTTTTTGCAACATCATCATTAAACGTTTTTCCGCAGGGATGGCACTCATGTTGTAATCATAGATTGGCAATAAGATTTGTCCCGTGCGGTTAATACGACCTCTTTTTTGTACCTCGGTATTAATGTTTAATTCAGCTTGCAAGACGATCATGACACGCTGCTTTACCTGAGACGCCGATACTTTACCTGTTACAATGGCATGGGCAGACGCTCCGGTACTTCCTGATTGATTAATCATTAAAACATCAATCTCATTATTATTGAACTCACGAAAAGCATCATTTACGTTTACTTTTTTGCGGGATTGAACCATACCCTTTTGAGTTTCAAGGTTCAGTTGCACTTCATATTTCCTGCCAGTAACTTCTGCTACTTTATATCCTGCTGCTTTAAGTTTTTGGAGAATTAAATCTATTGGTGAAATACAAATACCTGAACTCATGGTTTTAATTATCGCTGCAATTCGCAAATATTCTGCTCTGGCAGGTTCAGAGAACTCCGTAAGATCAAATTTTTTAAATTCTTTACTTCCATCAGGTTGTGTTTCAGTATACCGTAATACACCATCCAAGCCACGCATCAATACTTCTGAAAAATCTATATTCACGATATCACCATCTGTTACTGGCAATCCTTTTTCATTTTCCATTTGTTCGATAAAGCTTCCCATTGTAGAAGAAAAAGCAATGACAGGTTTCTTTCCTTCCTTCAAACGTTTTATTGCCTGATCTGCCACTGCATCTGCCTTTATGGCAAAAAGCATTTGATTAATTACCTGAAATACTTTAGAGAAGTACGGAACATTATCTACACCTGCCTGCGAAGTTCCTTCACGGATAGTTACTTCCTTTCCTTGTGCAACTGCAATGTCGTCCAGCTCATCAACCATTATATCAACAGTGTTTGTCTGGAAAGAAATAATCTGACGCAATATATCTGTTATGTTATCTGCAATTGCCCTGTGTTCTGTTTCAAGGTTATCTAACATTAGATAGTTTACTTCAATACCTTCAAAGCTTCTTTCCCTTCTGAGCATTTGCCCTTCCTTCACTAATTGAGATGCTAAAATTTCCTGAAGAGCAACACCACCTTTTTGAATTGCAAAAATCAAATCTTCCTTACTCATGTTGGCATCTCTTATTGCTGTTTTCATAGCATAGAGAGGCATGTTGTCGGGACGTTTCGCAAAAGTTGCTGAAAGAAAAACTACTCCTTTAGAATTGAAGACAATGTTTTGCAAAAATTCTCCCGTTTGAGAAGAGCCGGATGCGTTATGGCTTTCATCCATTATGATGTTATTGTCTTTTGCAACAGCAATAAGAAATTGTGGCTTTATCGGTTTGCGATCAGGAGAATTAAATTGAGAGTAAGTAGCTAATACAAAATCGCAATTGCCAGGGATGCGTTTATCTTCAAAAAATACTTGCTGCTCTGGAGCGGAGAGTGCCTGATGTAAAATGTTTCCATCTTCATCTTTAATATCAGTTTTACTTTCTTTCCCGTTGACGATAAACGGCACTAAATGACCACTACCGATAGCAATCAAATCTCGATATATATCGGAAAATAAGTTTGGCTTCTCTGTAATAAAGATTGGCTTTAAACCCTGAAGAACTGAATACCGGATCATGGCTGCGGCAACCCTTCCTTTGCCGATTCCGGTTTGATCTCCTATAATCATTCCTTGTTCCCTTGCTTCAATATTATAAATTGCTAATGCCACTGCATCTGTTTGTTCGGCAGATAACGATTTACACAATTCCATTTTATTAGCATAGGCTAATCTCTGCCTAACAAACTCATCAATACTTCCACCAACTTCTTTTTTTACAAATTCTAATGCTTGCCTTGTTTCGTATTCCATTGAATCAGGAACAACGGTGTTCAGAACAACACAACTTTCAGAAGCAGGTTGGTAAGGAGCGCCTAAATCATCCTCACCTTTCAACCTCTTTATTTCGTTTTGCATTTCCTCTTCAAGGTCATGGAACTCATCGGTGAGGTTGTCGGTGATTGGTTTTAGCTTGTCTTTTGGTTGAGATTCAAGTTCATCTACAATTGCAATTTTAAAACCGCTACTTGCCATTTTCGATAAATAAAGATTTAAGTTATTTCTCGGGAATGTAGTAAAGGGAATATCCGTTTTATTATTTTCATAGAAGCTGTAAGGCAATCCAATAATCCTATTCAAATGGCTTGCATCTACGGCAAAGGAATAATATGTATCAGAAATTCCTATGACACATATAGCATCATTGTTTTTCTTTTTGTAATTCCAATATTTTTGGAATGCCAAGGCGACTTCTGGATTTTTATTTGACATTGGATTGTTTCCTTTCTCATCAAGCTTTGTATCAGTAGATTTTTTGTATGTTAGTTGATGATTAATCTTCATGGCTTCTGTCACACGATCATATAATTCATCAAATCTTTTAACAGGTGAATCTTTATAGCTATCAAAAACAGGAGCGGCTCCTTCAACATTCGTTTTACGGCCATCAATTAAAATAAGTCTCGTATTAAATGCTGTTCCCTGCCTTGAATATAATTTGTGTCCGTCTATGGGAATAATATCTGCTACGTAATAATGGCTGCACAGATAATTTAAGAAGATACGGTTAGCCCCTTTTTGAACACGTCCCTTATCATCGTACTTGGTATGATTACCAATAATGATGGCGGCTTTACCGGAATCTTTCATCGTGTTAAGTCCTCGGATTGCCATTAAATGTTCCAGCGTTCCGATAGGATAGCCATCAAATGTTTTTATTGCATCCGCTTTACCAAACGGTGGGTTTGTAATGACGGCATCAAATGCCTGATAGAAATTTTTTCCAAGCGTCTTACTAAAATCTCCACTTGCATCAATTTTACTAACGCCTCTGTAACCCTGAACTTGTAAATGGAGGTTACGCACATCGTCAATTTCATTAACCCAAAATTGTTTTGGGTCTGCTGCAATAGTTAATAGACCATTCCCTGCGCTAGGTTCAAAACCGATTTTTCGGGTATATTGAAATGTATCTACTTCACAAAAAATACCTGCTAAGAAACCAATTGGGGCAGGGGTGGAGTATTGTTGTAATAAAATGCTTTGTGAAGTTCTATGAGAAAGATTTACCTGATTTTCATAAAGACTAACGATCTTTTTAAACTTTTCGGTAACACTAAATTCTTTTGAATTTGCAATTGCTCTTGCAAGATCAACGATTGTCAATTCAATTAATTCTTTGACAATGGTTTTGTCATTAATTTTTATAAAAGCCGCAAGCTTTTCAAGTGAGGTTTTATTGTCTTTTAAGCCCCGTTCGATTCGATCTTTTAAAGTATTAATAAATTGGGTTGCATAGGCAGGAAGTAGGGAAGGATTAATACCATCCATATTATCATCACCACCGTGCCACCCTTCCATTAAGTCCCATTCAATATCATCCAGTAAGTCATCCATACTGTTATACCATTTTGAATCACGGTGTACACCAAGAACTTTTACAGATCCTTGTCTTTTTTCAATGCCTTTACCTAGAATTTGATTCACATAGGTCTCTGGCATACCCTCTGGTGTTTTAAACGTAATGATTTTGCCCGACTGCTTAACCGTCGCTATTCGCTTTGCTCTGGTATTATATAATTTAGCTGTTGGCATAACATTAGTTTTTATTTTTTTTGAAAGCAACACACTATCCTTAAATAAAATAATGTGTTGCTTAGTTTCTATATCGCAATCAGTAGAATAAAAATTCCCGCACTAACCATAGTTCCTCCAAGAAAAAAATTGCGCCATCTTTTAATCCGTTTATTTTTTTCCTGCAACTTCTTATAGTCAGTTATTAATTGATTATTCTTATCAATGCTGCTATTGAGCTGAACGATAATTTCACCATAACCTTCTTTATAAACATTGGCTTCATAATCTTTTAATTCTAGTGCTTGAACATACTCTGCAATAATTTTTGCTTGAGTACTGTCTTTTGACTGAATTAAAGAATCTAATTCAAGCACTTCATTCTTAAGCGTATCGTATTTTTGAGCCGTGTAGTGGTAATTACCAAAGGTGTATTTATCCATTACTACCATTTGATCCTGAGGAGGCTCATAAACATCACCTTTATTTAAGACTGTTATACTCTGCGAATGGCTCATCGACATAATTCCAAAAAATAAGCACACAATTAATTTTAGCTTTTTCATTTTTGATATTCTTTTAGGTTAGACATTATTTTATTGATGTAAGCGTTTTGTTGCGCACGGCTGATCTGTTGCCAGTCAGACTTTAAGGTAGAATGTAACTGCTGTCGCTTCGCACTTACTTTGTTTTGTTGAGCGTTTAGTAAAACCCTGCTTTGATAAATAGTTAAGGCCATGCTCTCCTGCAATTTCTTAATTTCCCTTATTTGAGTGTTTACCCTCGATTCGATAATTAATAAGGAATCTCTCTCTGAGTTATAATTTTGCGTCTCTGGTTGTTCAGGTTTGGTTTGCATACGAATAAAAAAGATCAGTCCTAAAACAAAGCTGATGCAAGACATCACAAAATTGATTTTGTCCGTTGGGATAGTTTTTCCAAAGAATTTCATAGGATATTTAGATTTTCGGTTTTACTTTTAAATAATTGTTTAATAATAGATGAGGAGCTGTAACCAATAAGTGCGGAATCCAACACATTATAGTTTGACATTACCTCCGGCAATCCTCCCACCAAAATAAAAATGGCGATCAAAGAAAAATACCATACAGGTAAAAATTCACCAACGAATGTGCGCCACTTAAAATGTTTCAAGCTTACATTTTTTAATTTTACTGTGGCGTGCAATAACAAGCCTAAGAGGGCATAGAACCAATCCGCCATTGTAGTGTGCGGAAACACTTCACGATAAATTTCAATTAGCTTTTCCATATTGTTTGTTTTTATAATTTATAGCCAAAAACAGAATACCTGCCAGTCCAATGAGCGTGCCGCCTAAATAAGCGAGCTGTCTTCTTGTGGTTCTTTTAATCATTCTCAGATCTAGCAGTGAATAAGTGAACAGATTGCCATATCTTGCCCTGTGCATTTCACAAAGACTTAGGAATTGGTTGAAGTCATTAATGTTTTTAAAAACCTGACAACCTGCGCTCCATTTATCCACGTTAGCGGAACTGCCTGTTGCACTTGAACGGTGAATATTCACGCCAAACATTCCTGTATCCTCTTTCCCATTACCAAAATCCAAAACAGCGTTCCTGTCATAGTCCCTGATAACTGTTACTGCTTTATTTTGAACCAAGGCTTTGTATTGTCCTTTATGTAATCCGATCCGATACGCATTAATATATTGTCCTGCTTTTAAAATTGCTGTACCAAGAACCTGCAAAGGATTTAGAAGCCAGTACGTGCCGGGATCTGTTGTAATAGAATATTTAAAATGTTTCCAGTTTAGCTGCGTGTCTCTGAAAAAAACATGCAGTTCATCATCAAACTTATTAGAGTTGGTTTCAGGCGACCTGATACCAAAAATATTTAGTTGATAGGGTTTGTCATAAACTACAAACTTTAAACGCTTTAATATTTTTACCAGCGAAGGAATCATTGATTTTTTAAATCGTTTATGTTTAGTAGGGTATATGAAAACCGTGTATGTTCTGTAATCATGTGTGACTTTGCGCACAGCTCTATAAACTCGTTCCAACCTTTATTGATAACCTGGCAACCTGCGCTCCATTTATCAACTAGCTGTGATGGCGATGATAAATTAGCATGATGGATGTTTGCTTTTATGACCTCGTTGATCTCAAACTTTCCATTAAAATCCAATTCATCATCTCTATCGTTATCTCGGACAAATGAAATGTTTCCCACTTGCTCCAGTGCTTTATAACCTTTGTGATAACCCAGCTTATAAACATTCATGTAATGGCCTTCTTTCATGATTGCGCATCCTGCACTATTTAGTGGATGCTTCAACCAATAAAGACCTGGGTCAGTTGTGCAGGAAAAATATAAAACAACTTCGTCTTCGTATTCATCTTTAAACAGAACACAAATAGTGTCGTCAAAAGAATTAGGTTTTGAGTTGTCGTTACGAACACCAATAATGTTTAGTTCATAAATACCAGATGCTAAAGGATAACCTTTACTTATCATGGCTTTTTTCAGTTGGGCAATGGTTGGCTTATACATAATTGATATGTTTAGTTGGTACATATAAAGTTTGATTATCAAGTGAACGGAAACGGGTTTTGAATCTGCCTCTTATTTGTTCTATTCCAAGAACTGTTTGCTCCGGCACTTTTTGCATTCTGCCATCACTGCCACAAATTGTTGTTTCCTGATTGGTAATGATCCTGCGGTCATTGATACCTGATAGATTCCATTTCTCATCGTAGTACTTCAGTCCGATCTTTTTTAACGCTTCTGAAATAAACTGTTTGGATGTTGCATCTGAAAAAGCAGACAGGCTTCCATTCACAATCGTTTGCCTTACACCATTTAAGCGGATGGTTTTAAAAAGCTCATTCAATTTAATGTAGTGTGCAACGGAAGTGATCCTGTTTAGTTGTTTCAATAAAGGATCAAGTTTTTTTATAGTAGAATTGAGCCAAATATTTTTAACGATGTCAATGTTATCTTTATCTGTTGCGCTAAGGGCATTTGCAGGTACAGTAGTAGGGACGACAATTCCAACAATTTTATTGTAAGTGGTTTCATCAATCACGGTTGGAAATCCTTTTGATGCTAAAGCCTTTGCGGTACCCGGACCAAATTTGCCATCCGCACCCGATGGCGGTAAAATTGCTTTACCATACTTTTGGATAAGTGCTTCCTGCAATTTTTTTACCAACTCTCCTTTGCTTTTATCTTTCAGTGGAAAATCTTTGCCGCTTGTTTTTGGTGCAGGAACGGTTATAGCATTTGAAGCAGGCTTAGGCGTAGTAGCAGCAGCTTTAGGTTTTGAAATTTTTGGTGCTACTTTTGGAACTGTGGTACTTTCACCTTCATTAAGGTTCATAAAATCTGCTTCCGAACTTTCTGTTGTATTTGGTTTTAAGAAAAAATACCAATAGCTAAACCCACCCACGGCAAGTACACCTAAGCCAAGTCCCAGAAAAATGAATTTTCTTTTGTTGGGATTAATATTTGCTTTCGTTTTCATTTTAATTTCTTGGTTTTGTATAAACAATATCTTTCCACGAAAAATCAAACACATCTAACTCGCTTTCTAAGTCCGTTTCAATGTCGTGTCCGTACTCTTTTTTGTAGATCACTTTTACCATTGCAAAAGCGTAGAGACTTGGTATTTGCCTGAGTGCAGTTTCCAATGCGCCTTTATCGGTAGATGGCATTCCTAAAATTGTATAGTCAAACGCTGCTTTAATACGATGTGACATAGCGGTTGCAGCATTCCAATCAAAGACGGCTTTTACTCCAGGCTTCGCAGGTTTACTTTTTAAGATGCTTTGCATTTCGTAATACTCGCTCGTTGTCAGTTCTTCGGTGAGATCTTTAAAAAATGCACCCTTAGCCTGTTTAGTTAATGCTTCATATTTTTCTGCTACTTTTGAAAAAACATCCTGAGAGGGAATTTCAGTAAATACTTTTCTTACTTCTACCACGTTCGTACCCCAAAAACCATTGTTGTCAAAAGCCATAATAAACCGCTTGGCAAAATTCTCCGGTGTGCCGTCTGTTAGGCTTTGACCTTCTGCTTTATTAGATTTATTTTTTCTTACAAAATGACGAATTATCAAAAATGATACGCCACCAACTGCTATTGCCCCGCCTGTAAACGCCACATACGTAAGTATGCGCTTTTGTGTTGGCGTTAACCATTCACCTTTTGAAGGAATATGTAACTGGGCAGTTTGCATTTATTATAGTTTTGTTTTGATGAGTGCTAACTGGAACGGATCATTGACAATCTTTGCGATCTTTTCCAATTCTTCTGTCGTGAGCTTTGGTAAAATTTTCATTACCGCTGTCATTTTTCTATCGGCCTCGCTTTGCGAATTCGATTCTATACTGACATCATATTCAAATTTTTTCATTACTGTGTTGGTTTAAATAATTAGTGACGTGCCTTATAGCGTACTGGATCGACTTAGGATTGGCTGCCATCAGATCCAATAAGTGCATGACATTACAGAGTTCAACATCTCCTATGCGGGCTCTGATGTCATCAATAAATAAGAGATAGCCTTTTTCCCGTTCAGACATTTCCTGTCTGCTTTCATTTTCTTCTTCAATATCTTCTGCTTCTTTTCGTGAGAAAGTGCCCTTACCTTCATTGTTGGGAGGTGTGTTAATCGTTCCCGAAAGACTATCCGGCAGAAACGATTTTGCCAGATCACTGCTTAATGCTCCTCTTAAAATCAAATCGCCAATGCCTTGAATCTTTAAATCCCTGTTTGATTTAATGAGTTGTATTTCTGCCTCCATTTTTATAATGAGCGCATCATTTTCTTCTGCTTCTTTTTTTAAAGCAATATTTTCTCTGAGCAATTCTTCGTACTTAAATTCTTTACGGATCTTTTCTGTCAACTCCTGTTCGTTAACAGGGTTTTGATTTACATTGCCAATGCCGCTTAATTGTTGGGCTTGTTGCAGGGAAGCGGGTTGGAGGTGAAAAAAATATTTGTCGCTTTGATTATTGGCTTTGAAAATAAAAACGGTTACACAGCGTGTTTCCGGCGTAATAAATTCTGCGTAATTCATAAAGCGTGCCGCATCATTATTTTTTCCAATAACAGGGAAGCCATCTACAACTATTTCATAAAACTGATCTTTGCCGTTTTGCTGTGCAGCTAAAATGTTTTCATAGATAGCATCAAGCTTTCTGGTATCATACACATCATGTTTTGCTTCTGTTGCTTTCATGGCCTTAGATTTTATTATGGTTTGGTATCACTTGAATAAAGAGGACAAACTTTTTTTCACCTGTAATATTTTTTACTTCGATTTTACCTCTGTGTTCGTATTGCATTTCATTGATGGAAGTATCCGTTAAATCAAATACACCTGTTTTACTGCTTACTTTAATTCCGATGTTTGGATTAATAAGAAGGTAATATTCATTGTTACCTTCCAGTTTGATAGTTGCGTTTGCATCTATCTGTAAAAAACGCCAACGAAGTATGTACGCATCTCCATAGCCTAATTCCTGCATCCTGCGTTTTGTATATTCTAAAGCGAATTGCACGTTCATGGCTTGGCGTTTAAATAATTTGTATCTGAAACTTGATAGCGTATATAGATCCTTATTTTATAAAGAGGCAATTCAACTCCATCAGATGCCATGCTTGGTGAGTAAGTATCTTCATAAAAACCCTCCAATAATGCTTTGTCAATTCTGTAAAAGGTTTTGAAGTAGAGTTGTCTTTTTTTTGCAGAGGCAATATCAAATTGCAAACCGTAAACTCGTTTTTCCGGTATGTCAGCATAATCATTACTGTCTATTTTTACATCATCACTAAAGACCACATCACCTTTTTGTGCTATGGAGAGTGAAATATTTCCCGCTGTATTTCCTTTAGGAGGTAGTATATCTCCAGTGAACTCACCAATTTTATCGCAGGTAACAGCAATGCCAATAATTGCAAACACATTTTCAGGATGCCTGATCTGGAAGTTGATCTTTTGCAACTGTTTGGTAATCGTAATTACCTTCACCGTTTCTTTTATGTTATTGACTTTGCTCATTATCTTTTTTCTAATCGTCAATTCTGCTATACACGTATAGTCTTACTTTGTAAGGGCTAAAGGCAACGAACAAATGATTTTCGTCTTTGTATTCAATTTCAACTCTGCGGTTACCCGGCTCAAGCTCTTCTCCTAAAGAAATGATCCGCTCGTTAACAGGAACATTAAAACCCTGCATGAGTATTTTACTCTCATAACCTTCAGGGTAAATTTCTTTTTCATTAATTGAAATTTTTTGACTGCCCCTGTAATAAGGCATCGAATCATTGTTGGTGGTAAATGCTATCCCAATTATTTTAGAAACATGTTTGTCTACTTCAAAACTTTCTTTAAAAATTTGATTTGCAGCGGTCACATTTACATCTACCCACTCTTTAATTATTTTTATCCTGTGCGACATGGTTTCTTTTTTATGTTTTTAAATGTTTTTTTAAGTCTTAGCTATGGGCTTCGGAAACCTGAATGATGCCTGCGCATTAACCTTCAAGTGGTTTATAGTTTCCTTCTCTTTTCCGAAGCCCTGCTAAGAATTTTTTATGGTGTCGTTCCTGTTCCGTCTAAGCCAACGTACACGAAGGTTTTAGGATCTAAACCGTACATCGTGCCAAGCTCAATTACAAACTCGATCAACTCATCATCTTTGATAAGACGAGGGTTATCTAATTTGAAGTAGCCTAAGTTGCCGTAGTGGTTATTGTCGGTAATAAATTTGCGGATGATATTACCGTCAGGAATAATTTGTTTTTTATTTGATTTTAAAGAAAACTCCGCATTAGCAATTGCCGGAAAAAGGTTTACACTTTTAAAATCGGTTGCTTTTACTTTTTCTCTATCACTTGGGTCTTCTGCAACCCCTGCTAAAACGTAGATACCACTAACCAAGAACACGAAATTTTTCGGAAGCTTTGCGTTACTGATATTTCTTAGGCCGGTTTCTTTGTCGTCCTGGGTTTCAAATAATTTAATTGTTTTTGAGGAAACCTGTTTGATGGAATAAATAGTGTAATCCGCTAAACGTAACTCACCGCTGATTAAAGCTGCTTTTACATTTTCAGGTACTTCTTTAAAAAACTTTTCAAATTCTGCTCTTGATCCTCTCGAACCCTGCGGCTTTGAACTAATTTTTTTCAGGAAGCGTACCTTATCGGCTGCGCCCATTGTTCCCATCAGTTCACTGATCTCGCCCATTAAGGCGTCATCTATTCCCATTAATTCTCCTACATTGTTGTATTCTGAATCAATGGCTAGTCTTGCTAAATCGCTCATGACTGATTTGTTTTTTAGGTTAATACTTTTTTTAGTTTGCAAAAGGCAAGGGTTCCCCCAGTCGAGTTTTTACGCTCAACCATTCTTAATGCACTAGGAATGTTTTAAGGAACTTTGCTTTTTGCTCTTTGAATTTATTGGTGCAAGCGTTTTGCGCTTACATACCTGAGAAATCCGGCTCTTCAGTGCCTTGTACTTCTTCTGTAACAATTGGTCTTCTACCTCGCTGACGTTGAAAGTTCATTGCTGATCTCGCCAACTGGTTTTCGATATCGCTCAAGGCGAGGTTTTGTTCTTCTACATCACCAAAACCACTTGTACCTTCTTCAATTTCTTTATTGGCTGAACTTTTCTTTTTGAAAATTTTATCCAAATAAGTTCTGTGCAATAAAGAGTTTCCGAATTCTTTTAAGCGGTCTGTTCCTCCAGCTAAATCAAAACCTCCAACTTGTTTGTCAATACCCATCACGTTTGAAGAAGCCATCATTCCAACACCGATTGGAGGCAGGTAGGATATTCCGAGGTAATGTCCCAGACCTGTTGTAACAAGCCCAACAAGGAATGAAGGTCTGCCAACAAAAGAGCCGATTGCTCCACCCACTAAAACGCTTAGTCCTGTTTCGACTACCGTTTTAATTGCCGTGTTTTTTATGTTGCTTTCTGTTTTCATTTCTGCTAAGGCGTATGCTTTCCACTTGGCTCTTTTTAGATTTTTTGCTTCACTTGCCATGTTTTCTTTTTTTTTGCCGTTTCAAAACTGCGCTTGTTTTAATAAGGCGGTTGTTTTTAGATCACGATTTCACTCACTATCTTAATTTGTGAATCTTTATTTTATGTGAATGAAATTGTTTGTTTTTCTTTTTTTTGTGCGGCAAGCCTGCCACACTGTGATTAGCTTTGCTTTTCTTTTTGTCATCATCTTTTGAGAAGATCTTTACTAATCCATAAGTGATGCCGCCCACAACAACAACTACTATTCCTGTGGCAGGTAATGGGTTTGCTTTGACCCATGCAATGATCTTTGATATGACACTTGGACTTGTTTTCGCACTGGCTGTTGAAATAGCAATATCTCTTGATGAAGCATTTGAGTTTTCTTCGCCACCTGTGTTGGAAGTATCTGCCGAATCTCCGGTAGATTCGGTTTGTTCTTCACTGCTTGTACCCTTATTTGTTGATCCTTCCGCTTTGTTAGTTGAGGCAGGCGTGTCCGCATTGCTGCTTTTGTTTACAACTCCTCCACTATTGGATTTAGAATCACTCTCTAAGGAAGCATCATCTTGTGGTTGCTGATTACTTTCTTCGTCAATTGGTGTGCTTGGTTCTTCGCCAGAACTTGTTTCGTTCGCTGTTGCATTGGAGGATGAATCCGAATTAGCTTCTGATTCGTTTCCTCCACCTTCACTGCTAGTGCTTGTGTCACTCTCTGCA
>JAUXSA010000063.1 GCA_030681615.1 Bacteroidota bacterium | reverse complement strand
AGTTAAAACGTCTAAATAAAGATATTAAGACAAGTTATAACAAGATCACTAATTTTAATGCCGGCAAAAAATTATCAGACAACTTAAGTAATTTGTTACAGAATAAATTAAACGTTATCGTTTATAATTTTGTAGATATGCTAAGTCACGCCCGTACCGAGATGGAAGTTATTCGCGAATTGGCTGAGAATGAAACATCTTACCGCAGCATTACACACAGCTGGTTCGAACACTCGCCATTGTTAGATATAATTAAACAGTTAGCTGCAAAAAAAATAAAAGTGGTTATTACAACCGATCATGGTACGGTGCATGTAAAAGAGCCTACTAAAATTTTAGGCGATAAAAATGTGAATACTAATTTGCGTTACAAACAGGGTAAGGCTTTAGAATATAATTATAAAGAAGTGTTTGAGATCAAAAACCCTTCAGATGCTTTTTTGCCTGTACAGCACCCAAGCTCGCGCTTTGTATTTGCGCGTGAAGACAGGTTCTTTGCTTATCCAAATAACTTTAACCATTACGTAAATTATTATAAAAATACATTTCAACATGGCGGAGTAAGTCTGGAAGAGATCATTATTCCGTATATAGTTTTAACGGCAAAATAGCCTTAAAACTTTTTATTTATGAACTCAACACTAAACATAACGGTTACCGATCAAAACGAACTTAAAACCGGACTTGCAAAATATATATTAGAGCTTTTTGGAGATCATAAGATCATTCTTTGCGATGCTCCTATGGGAGCAGGTAAAACAACGCTTATAAAAGAGTTTTGCAGCGCCTTGGGAAGTACAGATAATTTTAGCAGCCCATCTTATTCGATTGTAAACGAATACACTTATCCTGGAGGCAAGATCTATCATTTTGACCTATACCGTTTAAAGAACAAGGAAGAGCTACTAGACCTTGGTATTGAGGAATACCTTGATTCTGGACATTACTGCATCTTTGAATGGCCTGAATTAGTGATGGACATGATTAAGATCAGGCACAAGAAAATTGAGATAGAAGTGAACGAAAATATTCGTTATCTTCGCATCATCAATAAATAAGTTTAATGCGTCATTTTTATTTCCTGTTTCTTTTTTCAGGAACTGTTTTTGCATGTTTTTCGCAAGCAGATTTCGTGGAAAAGAAAAATAGACAATGGTATTTTTCCTGGGGCTACACCCGTGCCGCCTATAGTAAAAGCACTCTTCATTTCCAGAATAATTCAAATAAATACAACGAGTTTACAGGTAAGCCCGATAATTATGATTTTACAGTTTATAATGCTGTAGCGAAAGACAGACCTGATTTTCACCAGATATATGATATTGTTAATCTTACAATTCCACAATTTGTAATGAGGCTTGGATATAGCTTTAACAACAAATGGGGTATTGAAATAAACTATGACCATACAAAGTATGTGGTGACAGATTATCAGAAGGTGCGTGTAAAAGGCCAGATAAACAATAATTATTTTGATCAGGATACAATTTTAGATCCATCAAATTTTTTACATTTTGAACATACCGATGGCGCCAATTTTTGGATGATAAACGCTGTAAGAAAAGTAAGTTTATTAAAACCGAATAAGAACTTTGAAGCCTCGTGGGTATTAAAGCCTGGTGCAGGAATTGTTTTTCCAAGAACAGATGTGACGTTGTTTGGCGAGAGATTAAATAACGACTGGCACGTTGCTGGTTGGATAGTTGGGTTTGAAAGCGGTTTAAGAATGGAATTTTTTAAATATGGTTTTTTTGAGTTTGTGGGTAAAGGTTCTTTTGCCAATTACACAACTTGTTTAGTATTAGGAAAAGGTAACGGTAAAGCAAAACATCATTTTTTTGCAGGTCAGCTAACCGCTACCATTGGAATAAAAATAGATACAAAGAAATAGTTTGTGTTAAGCTTTAACAGGAACCATTTGAAAGGTAAGGTCTACTACAGATTGATAATCTTCGCCTGCCTCTAGCATATCATCATCATCATCCTCATACACCCAGTTAACAGTAACAGCACTGCCGCCCCTGTTTATTGATTCAAGCTTTTTAAAGATATCTAAAATTCTTTTTGAAGAACTGGTATTGAAGTAACGCATATTAAACGTAACAATGGTTGTAGGTTTTGGCGAAGCTGCATATTCCTCCAAAGCTGCTAATAATGGTTTGTAAAAATCAACTGAATTTTCAGGGATAGAATTTCCTGAAACATGTAACTCCCCTTTTGTAAGATCGAATTTAATTGTTGGGTTCTTTTGTGTCCCTTCAATCGCGTATTGGTCCATGTTTAACTACTTTTAAATTTTAATATTCAAAATTACGAATTCCGTAAAATTGTCCTTAGTCAGAGTTCATAGCCTTTGTAAATTTCTAATGTCAGTTAGCTATGAATTTGAAATTTATAAAGCTCCCGTTTAAAGGAATGCTATGAACTCAAGTACTAAGGCATGAACAAGATATAAAAAAATAATCAAAATAAACACATAAAGTTTTTCACAAAATGGCTTAACCTATCTTTATTTTTTTGCCCAAATGTTTGGGTTTTGTATTTAGCACGTAAAGGTCTAAAATACATTTAGTTCGGGAAAAAAATTCCCTGATCTTTATTTTTGTGGTTTGCTGTGTTGTTACTTTGGTAGCATTAAAACCAAAAGCTGTTAATCCTATCTTATTTGCAATATAAACTGCCCGCGCATTATGAAATTCCTGAGAAATAACAATAACGCTATCCTGCCCAAAGATCTCTTTACACCTTACCATACTGTCAAATGTTCTTAGGCCAGCGTAATCTAAAACCATACAGGAATCAGGAATACCCAACTTCAATAAAGCATCGTGCATATCTTTTGGTTCGTTGTATTCATCAACACGATTATCGCCACTCAAAATTAAATAGCTCACTTTTTTAGTATCAAATAATTTTTTTGCAGCCTGTATGCGGTATGAAAAATATAAATTCTTTGTACCGTTGCGTAACAAGCGCGAAGTGCCTAACACAATACCCACTTTTGTTTTTGGTAAAGTTTTAACCGAATCATGCAGTTGTGCTTTTGTGCTTTTTGCAATTGTCATGTGGCATACAGAGCAGGTTAGAAAAATTGCTACAGCAGAATAAAATAAGAGCTTGAATAATTTTTTTAGTAAAAAGATCATGGTTTAGCTTCTAAAAAAAAGATCACCACAAACAAAAATGCAAAATACCACACTGGCAATTCCATTAGTGGTTCCAAATGCGAGATTAACTTTACTTAGATCGTTTGGTTTAACAATTACATGCTGGTAAATTAATAAACCTATAAAAGCGGTCATGCCAATAATATATAACCAACCAAAATGGCCATAAAAATAAATTCCAATAACAATTAAAGCTGCAATTGCATGAAACGTTTCCGATAACCGTAAAGCATTTTTGCGGCCAAGATAAACAGGAATGGATTTTAAATTTTCGCTTTTATCGAACTCATCATCCTGTAAAGCAAAAATAATATCAAACCCACTTACCCAAAAAAACACCACAATACTTAATAATACTGGTAATAGATCAAACCGTTCTGTCAAAGCTATGTAGGCGCCAATAGGGGCAAGGGAAAGCCCCACACCTAAAATTAAATGACAAAGCGCCGTAAAACGTTTGGTATAACTATAACCTAAAATTACCATTAACGCTACAGGCGATAAATAAAAACATAACCTGTTTATTAAAAAAGATGAAACAACAAAACCAACGCAACAAATAATGGTAAATAACAAAGCAGAGGTTGGCGAAATTTTTCCAGCAGGTATCTCACGGATAATGGTACGGGGATTTTTTTTATCAAACTTTCTGTCAATATAACGGTTAAAGGCCATAGCCGCGCTGCGGGCAAATACCATACACAAAATTACCAACACAAATTTTTGCCAGCTAAAAACAGCGTTCCCGGAGTTTATTGCTAAACAAAAACCAATTAAGGCAAAGGGTAAAGCGAAAATAGTATGGCTAAATTTTATTAAAGAAAGATATTTATTGATAGTAGAAAACATTCGTAGCAAATTCGTACAATTAGTAATAGTTACTTTCCGCGGCCTTGCAATACTATTAAAACAGTATGTACTAAAATTTTAAAATCCAATAGCAGGCTCATATTTTCTACATACAAAATATCAAATTTTAAACGGTCTATCATTTGGTCAACGTTTTCGGCGTAACCAAATTTAACTTGTCCCCAACTGGTAATACCCGGACGAATTTTTTGTAAGTGTTTGTAGTGAGGTGCTTTTTCAACAATTTTATCAATATAAAATTGTCTTTCAGGGCGCGGGCCAACAATGCTCATATCGCCAAGTAATACATTTAAAAATTGTGGGATCTCATCTAAACGTACTTTTCTTAAAAACCTTCCAATTGGTGTAACCCGCGGATCGTCGGCGCTTGATAAGGCCGGACCCATTTTTTCCGCATCCTGGTACATGGTGCGGAATTTAATAATATAAAAGGGTTTGCCATGTATACCAACACGTTCCTGCCTAAAGAACATGGGGCCTTTAGAGCCTAGCTTAACTAAAATACCCAAAAGCAGATATAGCCAGCTAAATACGATCAATACAAAAACAGAAATGATCACATCAATAAACCGCTTAACTGAAATTTGCCACTCGGGAATTATTTGATTTTTTATTTCAATTAATGGCGTGCCTAAAATGGTATTCATTTTTACGTGCCCGCTTAATATATCATACATATCAGGAATTATCTTAATGATGATACCCATATCGCTTAAATTGTTCACAATGTTTTTTATGTATTCATGTTCCCAACTTTCTAAAGCAATAATTACTTCTTCAACTTTATATTTTTCAATGATCTCTTTAATGTCTTCGTATTCGCCAAGGTGTGGCAACTCATTCTTTAAAACATCGGAGTAACCGTTCTTTCCCTCAATATGCACAAAGCCAACAAAAGCATTACCAATGCCATATTTTAAAGCGTTTATCTCTTTAAACATTTTAAGGGCGCGTTCATTGCTTCCAATTATCAATGTATTGAAACCAAATTTTTTGCTGTGAATTTTACGGTTGGTGTATGATGATAAAAAGAAACGGCTAATAGCTGTAAAACCAAAGTGCGCAGAAAAAAGCACAAAGTATAATTTGTAATACAGTTTGTAAAAAGCTACGTTATCATCTAACAACACCACAAAAAACAGAACCGTAACACCAACAATGGAGGTACTTAAGATCTGCACAAACTCGTTGATCCTAGATTTTCTGAGAACGTTGTTGTAAGAGCCATACAGGTAATAAACCAGCACCCAAATGAGCGGCAAAATAATAACACTTATAAAAAATTGCCTGTCGAAGATCTCAGCGGATAAGGCACCCGTTTTAAGCGGATCAATTTGTGTTTTACGATAAACATTAAATAAGGTCCACGCAAAACCTGCCGATAAAAAATCGAAGAGAATGTAATAGAATGTGCGTAAACGTAAACTCATTTATAAATAAACTACTTTAATATTATCCAGATACATTTTTTGGTTAGGAATATCTGCATTTTTAACCATTTTAAAATAAATTTTTTGTGCAGAAGAAGTTGGCGTGCGGTTAAGAGCATCAGCTAAATGAATGTATATTTTATTCCAGTTTTCGGATGGGGCTACAAAAACAGTAGATTTACTTGTTGCTCCTGAAATAACGCCTACTTCAAAACGCTCGTTGCATTTATAATTTATTTCAAGGTATACGTTGGCAGATGCTAAAGGTAATGTATGTGCAACAGAAGATTCCACCTGAGCCACAGCCCCTGTAAACATGCCTGACATATCAATTACGGCTGATTGTCCTTCAAATGCCTCAGAGGTAGGCGATAAGGCCCAGTTAGCGTCACTATTGCCGCCCCCATTTACATTGCCAATAGATTTAACAAGTGTATATCCAGCACCTTCAAAATCCTCCATCCATTCAAATTTGGTGTTGGGATTGTACTTAAAAGATAAAGGTCTGTTAATGGTTTTTCCATTTTCTACGAGGGTATCTAATGTAATAAAATCGTAAAACACCCAACTTGTTCTGGTATCACTGATGCCGTTATTCTTTATACCTGCAAGAATATTGATCTTTACTTTTTCGTTCTTACTAATAATGGGCATTAGGTTGCCGGTAGGGTAGGCGCCTTGAAATTTTCCGTTAACATATAGCCACAGATCGGTAATTTTATGGCTGCCAGAGCCCTGGGTACTACTGGTAGGAACAACTGAAATAAGGTCGGGTTTTATAAAAAAAGCTGCTTCCGCGGGCATGTATTTTTTACAGGAAGAGAGTAAAAACAGATTTATTAACAATACCAAAAATAAAAGTAACCTCATGCCTTATCTTAATCCTTCTATGTGATTAACCAAAAATATAAAATAAAACAACTCAAAAAGAAACATTTTCACAATTTTAGTTTTTCTTCTATCTCTGAGACCAGTTCCAGCGCCCTTAGGGCCTCTTCGATACCAATAATTGCTTTTTTATTTGAATTGATACTCTTATGTAACGCATTAAGTTCTTCGTTTATTGCGTTTGTTGGTAAAATTATTGGATGTTCAAAGATCACCTCTTTTTTTGGCATACCGTTGCCCGGATCTATGATCAAATTGCGCGAATTTAATGGGGCATTTTGTAGTTTAATTACTTCGGTTATTTTGTCTAAGAGGTTAATGCTCACAAAGTGGTCTTGAGTAAAGACCCTGAATTTGCGGGTGTTTTTAAAGGCCATGCGGTTGGTTGTTACGTTGGCAACGCAACCGTTTTCAAATTCAATGTGGGCATTCACAATATCGGGGGTTTTACTAACCAGTTTACAGCCCGAAACTGTAATTCTTTTAATGTTTGCTTTTACAATACTTAAGATCAGATCAAGGTCGTGCATCATAAGATCTAAAACCACCGAAACATCGGTACCGCGATTATTATATTGCGCTAAACGATGTACTTCAATAAATTTAGGCTCAATTAGATAGGGTTTGGCAGCAATAAAAGCAGGATTAAATCTTTCTACATGGCCAACCTGGAAGCAAACGCCTGCTTCGTTAATATAATTTTGAAGTTGCTTTGCTTCTTTAATATTTGTTGTTACTGGTTTTTCAATAAAAATATGGCGGCCATTTATCATAGCTTTTTTTGCTATTTCAAAATGAGTATCGCTGGGCGTTGAAATGTCTAAGACTTCAGCATTATCAATAGCTTCCTGTAAAGAAGAGAAGGCTTTTATATTGTACTGTGCTGCCAGGTCTTTGCACAGTTTGGTGTCAGTGTCGTACAAACCAACAAGGTCCCAGTTAGCGTTATCATTTAAAAGTTTTAAGTGAACCTTACCAATATAACCTAAACCAACAAGAGCAATTTTATTTATCATATAGAACTTTCAAAACTACCGGTTTTAAAAAAGCAGATGTTAGTAATTTATTTTAAATATTAACAATCGCTGTTCAATACCGCTTAGCTTTACATTCTAACTATTTTATTTTGTTTTATAACGTTTCTAAAGAGGATGAGTATTTGTTTAAAGGCAAGCGCAAGCGCCTGGTAGAGCAGTTACGTTTTAAGGGCATAAAGAGCGAGAAGGTTCTGAATGCAATAGAAAAAATACCGCGCCATTTATTTTTTGATCCTACAACTGGCCGTCCGGCATTGCTGGATCATGCCTATAGTGATAAGGCTTTGCCAATAGGAGCGGGGCAAACCATTTCGCACCCCTATACTGTTGCCTTTCAAACCGAACAGTTGGATCTAAAACAGGGAGAAAAGATCCTTGAAATAGGCACGGGCTGTGGTTATCAAACCGCCGTGTTGATTGAGATGGGAGCTAAAGTATATAGTATTGAAAGACAAAAAACACTATTTGATAAAACAAAATTGTTTTTACCCTATATAGGTTACAGCAGTGCCAAGTTGATATATGGCGATGGTTATAAAGGTTTACCGCAATTTGCACCTTTTGATAAAATAATTGTAACTGCAGGGGCACCTTATATTCCTAACGATCTTTTGAGCCAATTAAAAATTGGCGGCATTATGCTTATACCTTTGGGTGAGGGCGAAACACAGGAAATGCTCTGGCTTAAGAAAATAAGCGAAAGTAATTTTGACAAAAAGATATTAGGTAATTTTAAGTTTGTGCCTTTATTGCAGAATAAATCAGGCAATTAACAATAAACTGTTAATAATCAGTTTTTAGAAAATCAAAAATATATTCCAAATCTTTATCTTTGTGATAGTTTTTAGTAAACAATAAACTTAAAAAAACAACTATGAAAAAATCAATCGCACTAGTTGCATTAGCGTTTGGGGTAACCAGCGCATTTGCACAAGATTTAACCTCAAAAAAAGGTGAGCCAATTTTACCTGAAGCCGGAGACTGGGGTCTAGCGGTAGACGCTACTCCATTTTTAAATTATGCTGGTAATTTCTTTGGAAAAACAGCAAACAACACTGCACCTACATGGAATTTCTTAACTTCAGTACAAACTATTACTGGAAGGTATTTTAAAGATGCCAAAAATGTTTACCGTGGGTCTGTAAGAATTGGATTTGGTAGTAACACTACTAGAGAACAAGCTGCTAATAGAATGCTTACTGCTAACTCTGCTTCGGCAAACGGATTTCCAACCGCTGTAACACAAGTTGAAAACACTTGGAAGCGCTCTAATACTGATATTGGTTTAGCCGGTGGTATTGAAATGCGCAAAGGTAAAACCCGTTTACAAGGTTATTATGGTGGAGAAGCTGGTATTTATGTAAGCATGCAAAAAGATAAATACACTTATGGCAATACTTTAGCTGTAAATTTAACTCCTACTGGTCCTGCTCAAAATCAAAACGTTACTGTAACTGGTGCTGACCAAGTTGGTGGTTCTGGAAACGTTGTTTCAGCTGTTGGTATTTTTCAAGGCGCTGCTGCTGGTGATCAAGCTCGTATGACTGAACGCAAATTTGGTACTGTATTCTCTTTTGGTGTTCGTGGATTTATTGGTGCTGAATATTTTGTATTACCTAAAATGAGTCTTGGTGGCGAATTTGGATGGGGTGTTGGTCTATCAAGTACTGGTAAATCTAAAACTTCTTACGAGGCTACTGGTAATAATGGTGGTAGTGCAACTGATGCAATCGGTACTACTGAAATTGAAGGTTCTAAAAACGGTGGATTCTCTTTAGATACTGATGGAAACAACTCTATTTGGGGTCCTACTGGTTCTTTACGTTTAAATTTTTATTTCTAAATAATACTTAATCTATTTTTAAGGCCCTTCTCAGAAATGAGAGGGGTTTTTTGTTTTATGGCTATTTCATTACTAAATTTTTCAGTTATTTTATTGAGAATTAACCAAACAAATGTTAATTATCCAATTGTGAATGAATTGTTAATAAATCAATCCCAACCTTTTCGTATTTTCACGGTCTTAAATAGGGGTTGATCTACCCATTTAAGTGAGTAAGGCTATTGTTTAACTGAGTTATTTTAACATTTATTGAATAAAATATACAACAATTAAACCTAAGTTTTATTTTATTAACAGATCAAAACAAACAAAACAAACAAAACAAAATAAAAACCAAAAAAAACCAAAAATGAAAAAAAACTACTCAATTATTAAAACAATGGTTGTGCTAATGATCCTGATTGCAGGAAAGATTGGTGCGCAGTGTACAAACGCAACAGCTTATGTAACCGCAGCTGCTCCGGCACCGTCTGCGTCGATTCAACTAGCAGGTTGTCAATTTGCATCGGAATATAGCACTCTTACAGGTGTTGTTGCAGGAAATACTTATTCAACAACATCAAGTGTAGTTACCGATTACATCACAATTCGCTCAGGTACTTTTAACGGTCCAGTAGTGGCTTTTGGACAAACACCAGTAAGTTGGGTTGCCCCAACTGCAGGTACTTATTTTGTGCACAGTAATTCAAGTTCAACTTGTGGCACTGCTTCGGGATGTAGAAATATTTTTGTAGGGTGTTATCCTGCTGGTGTTCCTAATGACCTTTGCGCTAATCCATTTGTAATTTCAGCACCTGGTATTTATCCTGGTACAACTATTGGTGCAGCAGTTGAAACTCCAGTTCCTCCTTCTTGCATCACTTCTGCGCCTTCTCAAGCCGGTGTTTGGTATACTATCACTGGTAATGGAAATAGAATTGGTCTTAATACTACTTGCGGTAGTGCTTGGGATTCAAAAATTTGGGTTTATACAGGCCCTTGTGGTACAAATACTTGTGTAACTGGTAATGATGATAACGGCGTACTTTGTACTGGCGTTGCAGCATCTGTTGCTTGGTGTTCTCAAGTTGGTGTTCAATACAGAATTTTGGTTGCCGGTTTTAGTGGAGCTAGTGCATTCACTTTAGTTGCTACACAAACTGTTGTTACAACACCTACAGTTTCAGCATCACAAACAACTGTTTGTGCGGGTGTAACTACAACTTTAACTGGTACAGGTAATTCAACTTATACATGGAATCCTGGTCCTTTAACTGGCGCAGCTGTTGCTGTAACACCAACCGCTACAACTATTTATACTTTAACAGGTTTAAATGCAGCTACAGGTTGTCTTTCGCCTTCAACATCTATTTCTATTGCAGTAAATTCTAGTCCAACTGTAACGGTAAATAGTGGTGCAATTTGCTCAAGTAATTCGTTCACAATGGTTCCAAGTGGCGCTTCAACTTATACTTTTAGCAGCGGTAGCGCTGTAGTATCACCTGTAACTAACACTTCTTATACTGTAACAGGTACTGCCGTAAACGGTTGTACAAATGCAGCAGTAAGCAGTGTTACTGTTAATGCTACTCCAACTGTTGCTGTAAATAGTGGTGCAATTTGCGCTGGCGATTCATTCACAATAAGCCCTTCAGGTGCATCTACTTATACTTTCTCAAGCGGCCCTGTGGTTTCGCCAACAGCTAACTCATCGTATACTGTTACAGGAACAACTTTAGGATGTTCTTCAAGTGCAGTTTCATCTGTTACAGTTAATGCAACTCCAACAGTTGTTGTAGCAGGCGGCACAATCTGTTCGGGTAACTCATTTACTTTAAACCCATCAGGCGCTTCTACTTATACTTTCTCAAGTGGTCCGGTGGTTTCTCCAACAGCTAATTCATCTTATACTGTTACGGGAACCACTTCAGGTTGTTCTTCAAGTGCAGTTGCGTCTGTTTCAGTTAATGCCAATCCAACTATTACTGTTGCTGGTGGTACAATCTGTTCAGGTCAATCATTTACATTAAGCCCATCTGGTGCATCTACTTATACATTCTCAAGCGGACCAGTAGTTACTCCTTCTGTAACTTCAAGCTATTCAGTTAATGGTACAGATGCTGCAGGCTGTGTATCTTCGAGTCCAGCGGTTGCTTCTGTTTCAGTTAATGCTTCTCCTGCGGTAACCGCAGCTAGTTCTGCCAGTTTAATTTGTGCTGGTCAAACTGCAACTATAACAGCAAGTGGCGCTTCAACTTATACTTGGAATACAGCGGCTACTACTACAGTAATTGCAGTTTCTCCAACGGTAACAACTTCTTACACAGTTACAGGAAGCACTAATGGTTGTTCTAACACATTTACAATTTCACAAGCAGTTTCTCCTTGTACAGGAATTAATGCTAATACTGCTTCTTTAAGTGGTGTTTTAGTTTATCCAAATCCTAATACGGGTGTATTCACAATTGAATTAAATAATGGCTCAGTTAAAAATATCGAAGTAATGGATCTTACAGGTAGAGTGATTTTATCTAGTACATCTGTAAACGATAAAGTTGATTTTAATATCAATACTTTAGCAAATGGCGTTTACTATGTTAGAGTTCAATCTAATAACGCCGTTGAGGTGATTAAGATCGTTAAACAATAAATTTTAGTAATACTATTTTAAAAAGCCTTCTTCCATTCGGAAGAGGGCTTTTTTATTTTGCACCCTCGAAAACCAGTAGATCTTATTGTCCTTGTGAATTGAATGTTAATAATGTTGGTATCTATTTCATTATCTTTAAGCGAAAGAAGTCTCCCTTCCGCAAATAGATCTAACCATTGAGACATACTTTTTTAATTAATCTTTTTTAATTTAATCAATCATTAAACAAAACAGATCCATGAAGAAAATTTTACAATCGGCAATTGCCTTAATGTTTTTTATTACTACAACGGCTACAGCCCAGGTGTATTTAACCGAAGGTTTTGAAAACCCGTTTACAGGCTCGCCTGCAGCACCTGTTGGATGGACACAGACACAATTAATACTAATTGGTGACGGTATTGCAGAGCCTGCAACAATAACCGGAGAAAAAGATTGGGAAAGAAATACAAGTACCGGTTTAGGTATCTGGACTACCACTGCATCATCTGGAATTTATCCAAGCGCTCCGGCAACCGGAACGGCAGCTCTATTTATGAATGATAATAATTTTGGATTTTCTGGTTTAGGAAACAGAAGGGTAGAAACACCTGTAGTAAATATTGGTGCTTCAACAAATCCATACGTTAGATTTAAAATGTTCTTTACGTCAACTGCAGCAAACCTGCAGTTTAGAGTAATGGCTTCCAATAATGGTGGTACTACATGGGCACCTATTATGTCCGTATATCCAAATGCCGGTCAGGTGGGAGCTATGACAAGTTCTACGCTTTGGGAACCGGTAAATGTAAAGATCCCTGCAATATATAAAGTGGCCAATGCAAAATTTGCTTTGGAATTTACACCATCAAATGGTTTTAATAGCTTGCTTTTTGTAGATGATTTTTCTGTTGAGGAATTTACACCAACAACAATTACATCTGCAGCATCAGGGGCCTGGTCTTTACCCGCTACCTGGGTAGGTGGAGTGGTGCCAAATGCTAATAATAATGTTGTAATTGCCAATTCTCATACTGTTAACATGAACATGAATGTAGAAAGGGTTCAAGATCTTACACTTAATGGGGGGTTAAATTATTCTACAACAACAGCCGCACATGTTTTACAGGTTTTAAATAATTTTTCTATTAATGCTACAGGTTCATATACTTCGGGTTCGGGTACTATAGGAAAAAGAACCTACGTTGGATCAAATTTTGTAAACGCCGGCGTGGCTAGTTTCGCTGTAGGAACAAGCACACTTGGCGGTTTATTTTGGACCGGGTACACAGGATCTTATTCTGGAACCGGAACATTAACAAATGGTAGAATTCCAATTGTGTCTCATATCTGCGCTGGTGGTGTTCAATATCTAAACCCTGTAACGGTTTCAAATTGCATAGATCTTATTTTAGGTACGGTGAATGTTAATAACTTAACCCTTGGTAATGCTGGCGCCTCTGTAGCTTTTTTAACTAATAGGGCGTATGGTGCATATAGCGGACTTCCCACAATTAATAATACAAACATTACTGGTAGGAATTTAAATTATGTAACAGCATATAACACCAACAATGTTTATTATGTTCAAACTCCACAGAATATTATTCCGGGAGATGAGATCGAGATAATTTCAACTAACCGACAATTAACCGGTGTACTTGGAATGAATACTTATAATAATTTACAGTTAAATTATCCTTTATTGGTAGGCACAACCACCACAGGAGGCTTAACATTAACAAGAGGTATTATTATTACAACTACTTTAAATTTATTAACCCTTAATACATTTGTTACTGGTGCATTTGGCACTTTACCATCTACTGTAGTAACAACAGGAACAGTTACCGGTAACCATGGTTCATTTGTATCTGGTCCCATCCGGACCTTTTTTCCTGGCACAACTACAACAGCGCGCAATTTTCCTTTAGGTGTTGGAACGGCTTTTCATAATAACACGCCTTCGGCCAACTTAAGAAGATATATTACACTTAATGCGGGTGGTTTAGCGTGGAATAGCCAAACCATTACCGCAACAATTGAGAATGCGCCTACTGGAACAGCAAACCCAACTCTTACAACCATTATGGGTTCAAGGGCTTATCGTTTAAATACTAACGGAGGCCCAGGTTTAGGAGCTAACAATACAGTGCTTTTAAATTATGACAATACTACTTATGGTCCATCAGATAATTTGATCGGTTTTAACCAGGATCTCAAAATCGCACAGGCACCCGCATTAAACGGACCATGGACAGAAAGATCACTAGGTA
>JAUXSA010000062.1 GCA_030681615.1 Bacteroidota bacterium | reverse complement strand
AATAGAACCATCTGTAACGATATCTAATATTAAACTTTCGTAATCGGTCTTTTGTTCAACACGATAGTTCTCGATATTGTATTTTACGTTTTTAATTGGCGTGTAAATAGAATCAATAAAAATTGTTCCGTTTGGTGCACTGTTAGTTTTGTTCTCTTCTGCAGGAACGTAACCACGGCCACGCTCAACAGTTAACTCCATTTTTAAACGAACAGATGAATCGCAATTAAAAATTACAAGATCCGGATTTAAGATCTGAAAACCATTTACGTATTTACCGATATCGCCAGCAGTGAATTTTTCGCTGCCTGCAAAGTGAACGGTAATTTTTTCGTTATCGTGGTTATCTAATTGTTTTTTAAATCTAACTTGTTTAAGATTTAAAACTATTTCAGTTACATCTTCAACAACACCTTTGATGGTTGAAAACTCATGATCTACACCTTCGATGCGTAAGCTTGTTACAGCATATCCTTCTAACGACGATAATAAAATACGACGTAAAGAGTTACCTATTGTAATACCAAAACCAGGCTCTAATGGTCTAAACTCAAATTGTCCTGAAGTCTCGGTTGAATTAATCATAATAACCTTGTCAGGTTTTACGAAATTTAATATTGCCATATTATATACTTATATAGGTTAAATTAATTTATTTTATTATTTAGAGTACAACTCGACAATTAACTGTTCTTTAATGTTTTCAGGGATCTGAGAACGTTCAGGACGGTTAATGAATTTGCCGGTCATAGAATTCTTATCGAAATCTAACCAAGGAAATTTGTTTACAGCGCCCGAAAGAGCAGTTGTAATAGCTTCCATAGATTGTGATTTTTCACGAACTCCAACAATATCTCCCGGTTTTAAAGTGAATGAAGCGATGTTTACAACACCACCATTTACAGTAATATGAGCATGAGAAACTAACTGACGAGCTGCACGACGTGTAGGAGCAATTCCTAAACGGTAAACAACGTTATCAAGTCTGCTTTCAACAAGTTGTAATAACACTTCACCGGTTACACCCGGCATACGCGAAGCTTTATCAAATGTTCTTGCAAATTGCTTTTCAAGGATACCGTAAGTATACTTAGCTTTTTGTTTTTCTAACAACTGAATAGCATATTCAGATTGTTTTGCACGTTTTTTAGTGTTACCGTGCTGCCCCGGAGGGTAGTTCTTTTTTTCTAGCGCTTTATCAGGACCAAATATTGGTTCTCTGAATTTTCGCGCGATCTTTGATTTGGGACCTGTGTACCTTGCCATTTTAAATAATTGTTTTCTTTTTTATTATTTAAGTTATAAGTCCTATAGACTTATAACTCCAAATCTCATCGCCTTGATGAGACCGGCTGTTTGTTTATATTTTATTTTATACGCGACGACGTTTAGGAGGACGACAACCGTTGTGAGGGATTGGCGTGATATCCATGATCTCAGCAACTTCAATTCCTGTAGCTGCAATAGTTCTGATAGCACTTTCTCTTCCTGCACCTGGGCCTTTTACATACACTTTTACCTTGCGTAAACCTGCATCAAATGCAACTTTACTGCAATCTGCAGCTGCCATTTGTGCAGCATACGGTGTATTTTTCTTTGAACCTCTGAATCCCATTTTACCAGCACTACTCCAAGAAATTACCTGGCCGTTGATGTTGGTTAACGAAATGATGATATTGTTAAATGTAGCATTGATATGAGCTTCGCCCGTAGCTTCTACTTTTACAGTACGCTTACGTGTTGTAGCTTTTACATTTCCTGCTGCTGTTGGTTGTTTTGCCATTTTATTTAATACTTATACTTTATTAATTATTATTTAACTGCCATTTTCTTGTTAGCAATTGTCTTACGTTTACCTTTACGGGTACGCGCGTTTGTTTTGGTACGTTGGCCACGAACAGGTAAACCGTTACGGTGACGCATACCACGAAGACAGTTGATATCAGTTAAACGTTTAATGTTTAATTGCGTCTCAGATCTAAGAGCACCTTCAACTTTAAAAGCGTTGTTAATTAAGTTACGAATAGCATTTTGCTCATCGTCATTCCAATCACTCACTTTTTTATCGGGAGTAATACCGGCGTCGCTTAATATTTTTGCAGCTCTGCTGCGACCAATACCGTAAATATAGGTTAAACCTATTACGCCTCTTTTGTTTTTTGGTAAATCAATACCTGCTATACGTGCCATTTCTTTAAACTACTATTTTATAAAGGTTTGCAAAGATAAGAATTACTTCTGTCTTTGTTTAAATTTTGGATTTTTTTTGTTTATTACGTACAATTTGCCTTTACGACGAACGATCTTGCATTCGTTGCTGCGTTTTTTTATGGATGCTCTAACTTTCATTTCTCTTATTTTAAAATTCTAAACTTCTTATTTATATCTAAAAGTAATTCTTGCTTTTGATAAGTCGTAAGGACTCATTTCCAACTTCACCTTATCTCCCGGCAAAATTTTGATGTAGTGCATTCTCATTTTCCCTGAGATGTGTGCTGTTACTACATGTCCATTCTCCAACTCCACTCTAAACATTGCATTGCTTAATGCTTCTACAATAGTACCGTCAATTTCAATGTTTGCCTGTTTCGCCATATTTTAATTAACCTTGTTGCACCATCATAGCATTAGCACCACGACCCTTGATCCTACCCGACTTCATTAATCCATCATAATGACGGTTCAATAAATATGTTTCTATCTGTTGTAAAGTATCTAAAACTACACCTACTAGGATCAGTAATGATGTTCCACCATAAAAATCCGCAAAAGCACTATTAATTCCCATTTTTTGAGCAAAAGCAGGCATTACAGCTACTGCAGCCAGGAAAATAGATCCCGGTAAAGTAATACGGCTCATAACCTGATCAATGAACTCAGCTGTTTTTTTACCCGGCTTAACACCCGGAATAAAACCACCATTACGTTTCATATCATCAGCCAGTTGGTTAGGATTAACCATAATAGCCGTGTAAAAATATGTAAAGAGGATAATTAAGATCGCAAATATTAAATTATACCAAAAACCATAACGCTCGTTAAAGATACCGCCACCGCTAGCTGAGAAGTTAGTAACTGCTAAGGGGATGAACATGATAGCTTGTGCAAAGATAATAGGCATTACACCCGCTGCATTTACTTTTAAAGGGATATACTGACGCACACCACCGTATTGTTTATTACCAACGATCTTTTTGGCAAACTGTACCGGTATTCGCCTGGTGCCTTGCACGAGCAAGATAGAACCAACTATTACCAATAGTAAGATCACAATTTCAATTAAGAAGATGATTAAACCACCATTACCTGCAGTTCTTGATTTTACCTCAGATAAGAAAGCAAAAGGTAAACGTGAGATAATACCGATCATGATAATTAAAGAGATACCGTTACCTAAACCTTTATCAGTAATTCTTTCGCCTAACCACATAACAAACATGGTACCGGTAATTAAAATAAAGATAGACTGAACCCACCAGAAAGTTGACAGATCAGTAAAAGCATTTGGAGCAGATTGTTTAATAGAAGCAATGTAACCAGGAGCCTGAACAGCAGTAACACCAATGGTTAAGAACCTTGTGTACTGGTTTATCTTTTTACGACCGCTTTCGCCTTCGCGTTGCATTTTTTGAAAATACGGCACCGCCATACCCAATAACTGGATAATGATGGAAGCAGTAATGTAAGGCATAATACCTAAACCAAAAATTGAGGCGCGTAAGAATGCACCACCTGCAAACATATTAATTAAACCTACAATCCCGCCAGCGTCTGCTGTTTTTGCATCATTCAATGCATCAACATTGATCCCCGGAAGAACTACATAAGAACCTAAACGATAGATAAGGATCATACCCAACGTTAATAGAATACGTTGTTTAAGTTCCTCTATCGTCCAAATGTTCCGAAGTGTATCTATAAAACGCTTCATATATTATTTTGTATCATTTATAGTACCACCTTTTTCTTCAATAGCTTTTTTAGCTGTTGCTGTAAAGGCATGTGCTGTTATTTTTACTGACGCGGTTAATGTACCGCGACCCATTATTTTAATAAGATCATTTTTGTGAGCTAAACCATTAGCTACCAAAACATCAAAATTAATTTCAGTTACTTTTGCTGTATCTACTAATTTTTGGATAGCATCTAAATTAATACCGTTGTAATTAATACGGTTAACGTTCTTAAATCCAAATTTAGGTAAACGACGTTGTAAAGGCATTTGACCACCTTCAAAACCTACTTTTTTAGAGTGGCCAGAACGTGATTGAGCACCTTTGTGTCCACGAGTTGCAGTTCCACCACCACCCGAACCCTGGCCACGGCCACGACGGTAGTTAGTTTTTACAGAACCATATGCTGGTTTTAAATCACTTAATTTCATTTTATTAAATATTTTCGATTTTTAAAATATGTTTTAATTTACTAATCATGCCATCAATAGCAGGAGTAGATTCTTTTATCACTGAGCTGTGAGTTTTTCCTAAACCTAAAGCAACAACAGTTGCTTTTTGTGAAGGGCTACGTTTAGCGATACTTTTTACTAATGTTAATTTTACTTTTCCCATTGTTTAATTATTAACCGTTAAACACTCTGTCTAATTTAATACCTCTTTGCTGAGAGATGGCAATTGCATCACGCATTTTCATTAAAGCATCTAATGTTGCTTTAACCACGTTGTGTGGGTTACTAGATCCTTTAGACTTAGCTAATACATCTGTAACACCAACGCTCTCTAACACAGCACGCATCGCACCACCGGCAATTACACCAGTACCATGAGCGGCAGGTTTTAAGAACACACGTGCACCGCCAAATTTACCTTCTTGTGCATGAGGCACAGTACCGTTTAATACTGCAACTTTAACCAGGCTTTTCTTAGCATCTTCAATACCTTTTGTAATGGCATCAGTTACCTCGTTAGCTTTACCTAAACCTTGTCCGATAATTCCTTTTTCATTTCCAACCACAACAATGGCTGAAAAGCTAAAGTGACGACCACCTTTTGTAACTTTAGTTACACGTTGGATGGCAACTAACTTATCTTTTAATTCTATATCGCTTGATTTAACGCGTTTTACTACTTCTTTTGACATCTTGCTTATTTATTAGAATTTTAATCCTCCTTCGCGAGCACCTTCGGCTAACGATTTTACTCTACCATGGTACAAAAATCCGTTACGATCAAAAACCACTGAAGTGATTCCATTTGCAACAGCTTTTTCGGCAATTAACTTACCTACTAATTTTGCTTTTTCAATTTTGGTAACTTTTGCAGAAGAAATTGATTTATCCACTGAACCAACAGCTAATAAAGTTTTTCCACCTTTGTCTTCAATTAATTGAGCATATATTTCAGAGTTACTACGGTAAACGCTTAAACGTGGCGCTTCTGTAGTACCTTTTATCCTCTTACGAAGTTTTAATTTAATTTTAGTTCTTCTATCTTTTTTATTTACTGCCATCTCTACAATTTTTAGGATGATTAAAAATTTATTTAATTATTTTTTAGAAGCCGATTTACCAGCTTTTCTTCTAAGTTGTTCACCTACGAACTTAATACCTTTACCTTTGTACGGCTCTGGTTTACGTAAGCTTCTTATCTTAGCAGCAACTAAACCTATTAATTGTTTGTCGGCACTTTCTAAAACTATTTTAGGGTTTTGACCTTTTTCTGCTGATGTTGTAACTTTAATTTCAACAGGTAACTGGAAGTTAATATTGTGAGAGTAACCTAAAGATAACTCTAACATATTTCCTTTATTAGAAGCACGGTAACCCACACCAACTAATTCCTGTTCTGTTTTATAACCTTCGCTTACACCTTTGATCATGTTAGCGATCAAAGAACGGTATAAACCGTGCAATGCTCTGTGGCGTTTTTGATCGGTTGGACGTGTTACCACTACCTTACCGTCTTCAATTGCTACAGTAATATCTATATCTACTTTTTGAGCTAATGTTCCTTTTGCACCCTTAACGGTTACTAAACCGTTGCTGATTGTTACCTCTACTCCTTTTGGTATCTCTATTGGGGCTTTTCCTATACGTGACATGCTAATTTTCCTCCTTTAAATTATGAAATATAACATAAAACTTCACCACCAACATTCATTTTCTTAGCTTCTTTATCGGTTATAACACCTTTTGAAGTTGAAATGATGGCAATACCTAAACCATTTAACACACGTGGCATTTTATCAACGCCAGAATATTTACGTAAACCCGGGCTAGACACGCGATCCAATGTACGGATAGCCGGAAGCTTGGTTACAGGATGGTATTTTAACGCAATTTTAATTACGCCCTGGTTATTTTCTGTACTTTCAAATTTGTAATTTAAAATGTACCCCTTTTCGAAAAGGATCTTAGTGATCTCTTTTTTTAGATTAGAAGCCGGAACTTCTACGATGCGGTGGTTTGCTTTGATCGCGTTACGAACACGCGTTAAGTAATCTGATACTGTATCTGTCATTTTTTTTAAGTTTATATGTTATTCTGAAAAACAGAATAATTATATTAAACAATTTATTTTATTTTTTTGAGGGGGCAAATATACAACAATTTACCATAACCACACAATTTATTTTTACCGGTTTAACCCCTTCGGTTAAAAGCCGGAAAGTATTTATCTACCAGCTTGATTTGGTAAGTCCCGGAATTAATCCGAAAAGAACCATTTCACGGAAAGTAACACGACTAACACCAAAGGTGCGCATGTAACCACGTGGACGACCGGTTAATTTACAACGGTTACGTAAACGCACTTTTGATGAGTTACGTGGTAACTTTTGTAATCCAACTGAATCACCAGCTTTTTTTAACTCTGCACGTTTAGCAGCGTATTTATCAACTAATTTTTGACGTTTGACCTCACGGGCCTTCATTGACTCTTTTGCCATTATTTATCTTTCTTTTTAAATGGAATACCAAATTCTGTTAGTAAAGCATGCGCTTCTTTATCTGTGTTTGAGTTGGTTACAAATGTAATGTCCATACCCGATATCTTGCTTACTTTATCAATATCAATTTCAGGGAAAATGATCTGCTCAGTAATACCCATTGTGTAGTTACCGCGGCCATCAAAACCTTTATCGTTAATACCTTTAAAATCACGGATACGTGGTAATGAAGCAGCTATCAAACGATCTAAGAACTCATACATTTTATCGCCACGTAAAGTTACACGTACACCAATGGCAACGCCTTTACGTAATTTAAAGTTTGAGATATCTTTTGTTGAATATGTTGCTACAGCTTTTTGACCGGTAATAGTGGTCATTTCTTTTATTGCTGCTTCGATCATCTTTTTATCAGATACTGCATCGCCAATACCCTGGTTAAGGCAAATTTTCTCCAATTTAGGAACTTGCATTGACGAGGTATATTGAAATTGTTTTTGTAATGCAGGAACTATTTCTTCTGCATACTTACCTTTTAAACGAGGTTGATAGGTTGTTGTTGCCATTATTTAACTGCCTCCTTAGTTTTTGAAGAGATACGCTCTAATTTTTGAGTTTTCTCATTTAATTTACGACCTAAACGAACGGTTTTACCACCTTCTAAAAACATTAAGTTTGAGATATGGATAGAACCTTCTTTTTTAACGATACCACCGTTAGTGTTCTTGGCGCTAGGCTTTTCGCTTTTGCTAACCATATTAACACCTTCTACAATGGCACGTTCTTTTTTAATATCTATCGAAACGATCTTTCCTGTAGTACCTCTGCTTTCGCCAGAAATTACCTTTACAGTATCGCCTTTTTTTAGTTTTATTTTTGACATGACTTAATTTTCTTTTAATTATAGCACTTCCGGTGCTAATGAAATGATCTTCATAAATTGTTTATCGCGTAATTCGCGGGCAACTGGTCCAAAGATACGTGTACCACGGATCTCATCAGTTGTGTTCAATAACACTACTGCGTTATCGTCAAAACGGATATATGATCCATCAGCACGGCTGATCTCTTTACGTGTTCTAACAATTACCGCTTTGCTAACTGTACCTTTTTTTACGTTACCGCTAGGTAATGCATGTTTTACAGTTACTACCACTTTATCGCCAATTGAAGCGTAACGCTTTTTAGTACCTCCTAATACACGGATAACAAGTACCTCTTTGGCACCGCTGTTATCTGCTACTGTTAATCTCGATTCTGTTTGTATCATCTTAAAATGTCTTTATTACGATTAACACTAATTATTTAACTTTTTCAATTACTTCAACTAAACGCCAGTTCTTAGTTTTGCTAAGTGGACGGGTTTCTGCAATTTTAACGGTATCCCCAATGCTGCATTCGTTCTTCTCATCATGAGCAACAAACGTGCTGGTTTTCTTTAGGAACTTTCCGTACTTAGGGTGTTTTACTTTACGTATAACAGAAACAACGATGCTTTTTTCCATCTTGTTGCTTTTTACGACACCGATTTTTTCTTTTCTTAAATTTCTATCTTCCATGAAGCAATGTTATTTAGCTTTGTTACTTTTATTTAATACAGTTAACATACGTGCTATATTTCTGCGGTTAACGCGAATTACAGACGGTTTTTCTACAGGTGAAATTGCATGATTTAATGTCATTTTATTTAATCCTGCTTTTTCTTCCTTTATCTTCTCAATTAACTCCTGATTGGATAGAGCTGATATGTTGTCCTTGTTTTTCATTTTTTGTTTTTTGTTTTATTTCCGGTTCAACTTGTTCCGGGTTTAAACATTTTTTAATTAAAGTAACGGTTCAACTAAAACTTGCTTAATGTTTTATTATTCAATTATTTAGCTACTTCAGCTTCAACGTAATCTCTACGTACTATAAACTTGGTAACGATTGGTAATTTTTGTGCAGCTAAACGTAAAGCTTCTTTTGCAACAGCTAAAGGAACACCTTCTGCTTCGAAAATAATGCGACCACGTTTAACAGGAGCCATCCAATACTCTGGAGCACCTTTACCTTTACCCATACGAACCTCTGCAGGTTTTGACGTAACCGGGCGATCAGGAAACACGCGGATCCAAACCTGGCCTTCACGTTTCATGAAACGGGTAATTGCGATACGGGCTGCTTCTAACTGTCTTCCAGTCATACGGCACTCGTCCATTGCTTTAATTCCAAAAGAACCGAAGGCTAATTCGTGACCACGCTTAGCGTCGCCCTTTATCTTCATCTTTTGAGATTTTCTATATTTTGATCTTTTTGGTTGTAACATGATAATTAATTTTATCTACTTATGTAAAACTATTTTTCTTCTCTTTTAGTTCCTCTTTTTTTACCGTTGAACTTTGGACGGTCATTATTTGGACGATCTCCGCTTCCACCCGATTTTTTGTCCTTAGCCATTAAACCGGCATTTGGAGAAAGATCACGTTTTCCGAAGATCTCGCCACGGCAGATCCAAACTTTGATACCAATACGGCCATATGAAGTGTGAGCTTCTGCTACAGCGTAATCAATATCAGCACGTAAAGTATGTAAAGGAGTTCTTCCTTCTTTGTAACCTTCAGTACGAGCCATCTCTGCTCCACCTAAACGGCCAGATACTTTAATTTTAATTCCTTCTGCACCTAAACGCATGGTACTAGCCATTGACATTTTTGCTGCACGACGGAAAGAGATACGACCTTCAATTTGACGAGCGATAGAATCTGCAACTAAGCGTGCATCTAATTCAGGACGTTTAATTTCGAAGATATTTATTTGGATTTCTTTTGTAGTTAATTTTTTTAATTCTTCTTTTAATTTATCTACTTCTTTACCACCTTTTCCGATAATGATACCAGGACGAGCTGTATTGATAGTAACAGTGATTAACTTAAGAGTTCTTTCGATAACGATCTTAGAAATGCTACCTTTTGCTAAACGCGCTTTTAAGTAGTTTCTGATGGTATCATCTTCAACTAATTTATCTGCGTAGTGTTTACCACCAAACCAGTTTGAATCCCAACCTTTGATGATTCCTAATCTGAAGCCTATTGGATTTACTTTTTGTCCCATTTCTATTTTGCTATTTTGGTGTCTAAAATTAAAGTAACATGATTTGAACGTTTGCGGATACGGTATCCACGGCCTTGCGGCGCTGTACGTAAACGTTTTGCCATTAAGGCGCTATCTACCATTACTTCTTTAACGAATAATACACCTTCTTCTGCGCGAGCGCCGGTCTTTAATTCGTAATTAGCAATAGCTGATTTCAATAATTTCTCTAAACGGCCAGAAGCCTCACGAGTATTGAATTTCAAAATATTTAAAGCAAGGTATGCATCTTTACCTCTTACTAGATCCGCCACCTGGCGCATTTTACGTGGAGAGGTAGGACAACTATTTAATTTAGCGAAGTAAGAAGTTTTGTTCTCTTCCTTACGCTTTTCGGCTACTAATCTTTTTCTTTTTCCCATGGTTTCTAATTATTTTTTATTATGACCAGCGTGACCTTTAAATACGCGAGTTGGTGAAAATTCTCCTAATTTATGTCCAACCATGTTCTCAGTTACATAAACCGGAATGAATTTAGCACCATTATGTACAGCAAATGTATGCCCTACAAACTCTGGTGGAATTGTTGAACGACGTGCCCACGTCTTGATCGCAGATTTTTTTCCGCTTGCATTCATCTTCTCTACTTTACCTTCCAGGTTGTAATCGATGAAGGGGCCTTTTTTTAATGATCTTGCCATTTATTTTGTTTTTGGTTTTGAAATCCCTTACGGGACCATTAAACGTTTATAATTATTTTTTTCTTCTTTCTATAATGTGCTTGTTAGACGCTTTTGCTTTGTAACGGGTTTTGAAACCTTTTGCAGGTAAACCTTTACGTGAGCGAGGTTGTCCACCAGATGCGCGGCCTTCACCACCACCCATTGGATGATCTACAGGATTCATTGCAACCGGACGTGTACGCGGACGAACACCTTTCCAACGAGAACGGCCTGCTTTACCGTAAACCTCTTGATTGTGATCAGGATTTGAAACCGAACCAACAGTAGCTTTACAAGTAATTAATACCATGCGCACCTCACCTGAAGGCATACGTAAAATTGCATATTTACCATCACGAGCTGATAACTGAGCGTAAGAACCCGCACTGCGAGCCATTACAGCCCCTTGACCAGGACGTAATTCGATATTATGAATGATTGTTCCTAAAGGAATATCGGCAAGGAATAATGTATTTCCTATTTCAGGAGATGCATCTTTACCAGACATGATCTTTTGATCAACTTTTAAACCTTGTGGAGCGATAATGTAACGTTTCTCTCCGTCTTTGTAAAACACTAAAGCAATACGTGCCGAACGATTCGGATCGTACTCTACAGTTTTTACAGTTCCTTCGATACCGTCTTTATCACGTTTAAAATCGATGTCGCGAATAACTTTTTTATGACCACCGCCAATATAGCGCATTGTCATTTTTCCGGTGTTATTACGTCCACCAGAAGAGTAATTCGTTTTTACAATTAAGCTTTTTTCAGGCTTACTTGCAGTTATCTCCTTAAAATCCGCTGTTAGCGTATATCTTAAACTTGGAGTTAGTGGTCTATATTTTTTTAATCCCATTTTAAATTCTTTTTACAAATTAAATACTTGCGTAAAAATCAATTACCTCGCCTTGTTTTAAAGTAACAATTGCTTTTTTGTAACGGTTAACGCGACCAATAGCAACACCACGGGTGGTATTACGCGTTTTTACTTTACCAACATATTGTTGAGTATTAACGCTGTCAACTTTTACAACATACATTTTTTCAATAGCACCTTTAATCTCTAATTTATTAGCCTCTTTTGCTACTACAAAGCCATAGCGATTTAATTTTTCGGCTTGTGCAGTCATTTTTTCCGTAATGATCGGCTTTACTAAAATTTCCATCTTACTTATTTAAAATTGTTTCAAGTACTTTAATAGAACCTTCTGCAAGGATCAATGTTTCAGCATGTAAAATATCATAAGTATTAAGGTCTGAAGCTGTAACAACTTTAGCACCTTGAATATTACGTGATGATAGATACACGTTCTTGTTAGCATCACCTACAACCAATAATGTCTTTTTATCCGACAGGTTAAGGTTCTTCATAAGATCAATATAATTTTTTGTTTTTGGAGCTTCAAAAGAGAAGTCTTCTAAAACAGTAATTGCATTATCTTTTGCTTTGTATGATAAAGCTGAAGCACGAGCTAAAGTTTTTACCTTTTTATTTAATTTGAATGAGTAATCACGCGGACGAGGTCCAAATGCGCGACCACCACCAATAAATAATGGCGATTTCATTGAACCGGCACGAGCGCCACCTGTTCCTTTTTGTTTCTTTAATTTCTTAGTGGTACGCGCGATCTCAGCACGTTCTTTTGATTTGTGAGTACCCTGACGTTGGTTAGCTAAAAATTGCTTAACATCAAGATAGATACAATGATCATTTGGCTCTACTGCAAAAATTGAATCTAAAAGATCAACTTTTTTAGTTGTTTTTTTACCACTTATATTTAATATTTCTACTTGCATGATTACTTCTCGATTAAAATATAAGACCCTTTTGCACCCGGAACTGAACCTTTTACAAGGATCACATTTTTCTCAGGCATAATTTTTACGATTTCAAGGTTTTGGATCTTTTTACGATTTCCACCCATTCTTCCGCCCATACGCATACCAGGCATTACCCTTGATGGATCTGACGAAGCACCTAATGAACCAGGAGCTCTTTCGCGATCATGCTGACCGTGAGATTTGTTTGCGTGGCCTACCCCGCTGAATCCGTGACGTTTTACAACACCCTGGAAACCTTTACCTTTACTGGTTCCAACAACATCCACAAAATCACCTTCTGCGAATAAAGTAACGGTCAATACGTCACCTAAGTTTTTTGTTTCCTCGAAATGACGAAATTCTACAACTTTACGTTTTGGGGTCGTTTTTGCAATTTCAAAATGACCTTTCATAGCACCTGATGTGTTTTTTTCTTTTTTCTCATCAAATGATAATTGTAAAGCAGAGTAACCGTCGTTTTCATTGGTTTTTACTTGCGTAACAACGCAAGGACCCGCTTCAATAACTGTGCATGGTAAGTATTTACCATTGGCATCGAAGAAGCTCGTCATTCCTATTTTTTTACCAATTAATCCTGACATTTTTGTTTTTTATTTATTGTTTAATTTACTTATTCTAATTTATTAATATACAGCGTATTATCTGTACCCTGTTAAACTTTAATTTCTACTTCAACACCGCTTGGTAACTCTAATTTCATTAAAGCATCAACAGTTTTTGAAGACGAACTATAAATGTCTAACAAACGCTTGTAAGCGCATAATTGAAACTGGTCACGCGCTTTTTTATTAACATGTGGTGATTTCAATACGGTAAAAATTCTTTTGTTTGTTGGTAATGGAATTGGACCATTAACCACAGCACCTGTAGCTTTTACAGTTTTAACGATCTTCTCAGCTGATTTATCAACTAAGTTGAAATCGTATGATTTTAGTTTTATTCTTATTCGTTGGCTCATGTTAAAAGAACGTATTTATTTATATTTAGTTAAACTTTTTCTGCTTTACCTTTTGCTTTTGAAATTACATCAGCCGCAATGTTATTCGGCGCTTCGTTATAGTGACTGAATTCCATTGTAGAAGTTGCACGACCTGAAGTTAAAGTACGTAACTGAGTTACATAACCAAACATTTCAGAAAGTGGCACCTTGGCTTTAATAACCTGTGCATTTCCTTTAGAATCCATTCCTTCTATTTGTCCACGACGACGGTTTAAGTCACCTACAACATCACCCATGTTTTGCTCCGGTGTTAAAACCTCTACTTTCATAATAGGCTCTAATAAAACCGGCTTACATTTTGGTAATGCCTCACGGAAAGCTGTACGGGCACAGATCTCAAAAGATAATGCATCCGAGTCAACCGCGTGGTATGAACCGTCTTTTAATACAACTTTTAATCCTACTAAAGGATAACCGGCTAAAACACCATTGTTTAATGAGTTCTTAAAGCCTTTTTCAACTGCAGGTATAAATTCACGTGGAATGTTACCACCTGTAATTTCATTAACGAACTGTAAAGGACCATTTTTAGAAAAATCCCAATCAGCATCAACAGGGCTTAAAGTGATCTTCATATCGGCAAATTTACCACGTCCACCAGATTGTTTTTTGTAAACTTCGCGGTGATCAACAGTACCTGTAATTGCCTCTTTATAAGCTACCTGAGGTGAACCCTGGTTAACTTCTACTTTAAACTCGCGCTTTAAACGGTCAACAATAATTTCTAAGTGAAGCTCACCCATACCAGAGATAATGGTTTGACCAGAATCTTCGTCCGTTTTAACACGGAAAGTTGGATCTTCTTCAGCTAATTTATTTAAACCTACCCCTAAACGATCTAAGTCACCTTGAGTTTTAGGCTCAATAGCAATTGCGATAACGGGCTCAGGGAAATTCATGGCTTCTAATACAATTGGATGTTTTTCATCACATAAAGTATCGCCTGTACGGATATCTTTAAATCCTACTGCTGCTCCAATATCTCCTGCTTCAATAAATTCAACAGGGTTTTGTTTATTAGCATGCATTTGGAAGATACGCGAAATACGTTCTTTGTTACCAGAACGTGTATTTAACACATAAGAACCTGCATCCAAACGACCTGCATAAGCACGGAAAAAGCACAAACGACCTACGAATGGATCAGTTGCAATTTTAAAGGCTAAAGCGGTGAATGGTTGAGTAGCATCTGGTTTACGGGAAACTTCTTCTCCTGTATCAGGGTTAGTACCTTTAGTCTCTGGTTTATCCAAAGGACTAGGCATTAATTCCATTACAAGATCTAACATAGTTTGTACACCTTTATTTTTAAAGGCAGAACCACAAACCATTGGTACAATTTTATTTGCAACGCAAGCTTTACGCAAAGCGTCTAATACTTCTCTTTCAGTGATAGTTTCAGGAGCATCAAAGAATTTTTGCATGATATTATCATCAAAATCTGAAACTGCTTCTAACATTTTTTCTCTCCACTCTGTAGCTTCTTCAAGCATATCAGCAGGAATAGGAACCTCTTTAAAGGTCATTCCTTTATCTTCTTCATTCCAAACAATACCACGGAAGTTGATCAAATCAACCACACCAATAAAATGCTCTTCCGAACCAATTGGTAATTGTAAAGGAACAGCGTTACCGCCCAAAATTTCTCTTGTTTGTTTAACTACGTTTAAGAAGTCAGCACCCTGACGATCCATTTTATTAACGAAACCAATACGGGTTACATTATAATTATCAGCTAAACGCCAGTTTGTCTCAGATTGAGGCTCAACACCATCAACAGCTGAGAATAAGAACACTAAACCATCTAATACACGTAAAGAACGGTTCACTTCAACTGTAAAGTCAACGTGGCCCGGTGTATCAATAATATTAATTTTATAATTGTTATCGCGGTATTTCCAGAAACAAGTAGTTGCGGCAGAGGTAATAGTAATACCACGCTCTTGCTCTTGAGCCATCCAATCCATGGTTGCAGCACCATCGTGAACCTCACCTATCTTGTGATTAACACCTGTATAATATAAAATACGCTCCGTACAAGTTGTTTTACCTGCATCAATGTGGGCTGCGATCCCTATATTACGCGTATATCTTAAGTCGCTCATTTTATTAATTAGAATCTAAAGTGTGAAAATGCTTTATTTGCTTCTGCCATTTTATGGATATCTTCTTTCTTTTTGAAAGAAGCACCTTCTTCTTTAGAAGCTGCAACGATCTCGCCGGCTAATTTTTGAGCCATTGATTTTTCGTTACGTTTACGTGAATATGAAATTAACCATTTCATAGCCATTGAAATTTTACGGTCAGGACGAATTTCTGAAGGGATTTGGAAAGTTGAACCACCAACACGACGAGAACGAACCTCTACCTGAGGTGTTACGTTTGCTAGCGCCTTTTTCCATACTTCTAATCCATCTTCGCTCGTACGTTTAGCTACGATCTCAATTGCATCGTGAAATATGTTTGACGCGGTATTTTTCTTACCATCGTACATTAAGTTATTTAAAAAACGGGTTACCAACGTATCGTTATAAATTGGATCTGGTAATAAAACTCGCTTCTTTGCTTTGGCTTTTCTCATTGTATAAACTCTTTAAAAAATTATTTTTTCTTAGCAGGAGCCGCTACAGCACCTGGTTTAGGACGTTTTGTACCATATTTTGAACGTTGTTGTTTACGACCTTCAACACCTGCGGTATCAAGGCTTCCACGAACAATGTGATAACGAACACCCGGTAAGTCTTTTACACGACCACCACGTACCAAAACGATACTGTGCTCTTGCAAGTTGTGACCTTCACCCGGAATATAGGCAATTATCTCTTGTTTGTTAGTTAAACGAACCTTTGCAACCTTGCGCATTGCAGAGTTAGGTTTCTTAGGGGTTGTTGTGTACACCTTGGTACAAACACCACGGCGTTGTGGACATGAGTCCAAAGCGGCCGATTTGCTCTTATTGGTCGGTTTTGTGCGACCTTTTCTTACTAATTGCTGTATTGTAGGCATTTTAAATCCTTTGTGTTACTTGATATTATTGGTTTTCAGCTGTTTCCCTTTTTTAGGGAGGGCAAAGATAGGAAAAGATTTTCAACAAGCAACAATTTTGTTCAATTATTTTTGGCTTTTGAACAATTTTTTTATACTCTACGTCGAAATTGTGGAAAACTTCACGAAAAATTGACTTTGAACAAAAATTTTTCAGCCAAATTTTAGTTGGTTTTTATGCTGTCAGTTTTTGAAATTTCAGGCTGAATTTCTACCACTTTTTCCTCGTTCAAAACCCCATCTTCCCCGATCAGGTCGCTAAGGTACGAAGAATAATCGCTTTTGAGATTTTTTGGGATCTTAAATTCATAGGTCTTTTTTTCGGGGTTATTTAACGCTTCGCTTAACAGCCAAGGGTTGTGGAGCTTAATAATGGTTTTGTTACAGCCAAAATGTTTTGCAAGGCTCGCAATATTTGTTACCGAAGAATCTACCTTAAAAGTTTTTAGGGGTATTTTAGCAAAATAAATGAGTTTTTTCTTTTTAATTCCAAAATGCGCAGGGTTCGAAAGAAGGGTTTTATAGGCTAAAATTCGGTAAACAAAACTACCTGTTTCGCTATTTAACAAAAGATCGTAATAGTTATCGCTATTCTGTTTTTTTAAAGCTGATTGAATACCTCCAATACCTAGATTGTATGCCGCAGCCGAAAGTGTCCAATTGTTAAAAATGGCGTAAGCATCTTTGATGTGCTGACAAGCAGCCCTGGTCGCTTTTTCCACGTCTAACCGCTCATCTACAAATTCATTCACCTCTAAACCATAATTTTGGGCGGAAGCAGGCATCAACTGCCAAAAACCCGCTGCGCCAGCGGGAGATACTATGTTTGATAAGTGACTCTCTATCACCGCAACGTATTTAAAATCGTCGGGAACACCCTGCTGCTTTAAGATCGGCTCAATATAAGGGAACCATTTCTGCGCCTTTGAGAACAAAATGGCCGAGTTAGATTTCCAATAGTTATTACTGAAAAATTCCCTTTCAAGATCTTCTTTAATAGCCAGACTGTTTGCTGGTATCTTTTCGCCACAAAAGTCCAGGTTTAAAGGGATATTGAGGCCTAATACATTTTGGTTGTTATTGCTGTATGAAAGCGAATTGTTAGAGGGCTGCAGGATGTAGATCTTTAAAAAAACAAACAATGTCACAAACACCACAAAAAAAGCAACCGTTAGGGTAGTTAAATTGAGTCGCGAAAAAAAATGAAAGAATATTTTATTTGAGATCACTTTCCCTTTATAATGGTATTTACATATAAAGATACGAAAACCAAAAGAATGTAAAAAATGGAAAAATAAAAAAGTGCATAACTAAAGCGAAACACCAGCAAATAGGCTAAAATAGAACCAATTGAACTTATAACAAAATACAAAACAGCTATTCTTTTTTCGGTAATTCCTTTAAAAAATAAATGATGAGTGGTATGATCTTTCCCCCCAACAAAAGGCGATCTTCCGCTTCGTAACCGATTAAAAACAACGGTAAACGTATCAGTTAAAGGGATCAAAAAAACTAATAATACCAACAAAATATTTACCAGTGGAAAACCGCCGATGAGCTCCGGGCTTGGGCCATTCCAACAATTATCAATACCCATTACTGCTAAAAATAATCCAAGGAACTGGCTGCCGGTATCGCCCATAAACATTTTTGAAGGATGGAAATTATAAATTAAAAAGCCCGACAATGCCCCTAAAACACCAAGGTTGAGTGTTGTTGAATAACTATTGGTATTAAACAACGAAATATTTAATGTTGCCATAAATAAACAAATCACAATAGAAATTATGGTAGTTATGCCATCCATGTTATCGAGCATGTTAATTGAATTCATGATACCCACCACCCAAAAAATAGTAATTAGATAATTAATAAATTCGTTCTCAAAGATGCGTACGCTGTGACCTGAAAAAATAATTATGAAAGCGCAAAATACCTGCGTTAAAAATTTTAATAAAGGCTGTGTGTTAAAAGCATCATCGGCCAAACCCATTAAAAACGCCAGCGTGGCGGCTATTAAGATGCCAACTATTTGTAAATTAAATCCGTTAGTTGGCGGTAATAACAAGGTAAAGATAAAAGCAAATAAAAAAATAAGATAAAAAGAAATGCCACCTAAAGCGGGTTTTGCATTACTATTCCATCGTGCCTGAAACTCTTCTTTACTCCTTATACCAAGCGTTTGCGCAAATCGCAGAAGAATGTAATTTATTAATAAAGAAAAAATAAAACACAAAAAGAAAAGAGAAGTAAGTACTATGGGATAATTGATCGTCATTTTAAAACATAGTTACAAAACCTTTAAAGGGCTTACCTTCCAGGTCCTTAGCCGAAAGTAAAGGATCAGTATAATTCCATTCAACAGCAATATCTTTATCATTCCATAACAAACAATCTTCGGCTGCTTTATTATAAAAATTTGTGCATTTGTATGAAAAAATAGTGTTGTTCTCTAAAGTTAAAAAACCATGTGCAAAACCTGGGGGCACATACATCATCCATTTATTTTTTTCAGTAAGCTCCAAGCTATACCATTTGCCATAGGTGGCAGAGTCTTTTCTAATATCTACTGCCACATCTAAAACAGCCCCCGTAATAACCCTTACCAACTTACCCTGAGCATATGGTGGGTTTTGAAAGTGAAGGCCTCTTAAAACGCCTTTTTGAGAGAGTGACTGATTGTCTTGCACAAACTCAAGATCTAAACCTGCTTGTTTAAATAAATTTTGGTTGTAGCTTTCAAAAAAATAGCCACGTTCATCTTCAAAAACTCTTGGTTTCAGTACAAATAATCCTTTTAGTTCTGTTTCAATAACTTCCATTAACTCATTTTTCTTTTAGTACGTTTACTAAATTTTTCATCATCGCTGTAATAACCACTTCCATAACCATAGCCGTAACCATAGCCATAGCCATAGTTGTAACTGTATATTTTCTTGCTAATATCCACATCGTTCAATACAACTGCTAAATTGTGAACTTTTGTTTCGTTCTTTAGTCTATCTAAAATTTGCGTGAACATTTTTTTAGAATAACCCGCTCTAAAAACATAAATAGGATAGTTTGCCATTTTTATAGTTTCAATACCATCGGTAACCAAACCAACAGGTGCGTTATCTATAACTATGTAATCAAATTGGGTTTTTAATTGTTCAACAACTTCTTTTAGTTTTTTACTTAAAATTAATTCAGACGGATTTGGAGGTGAAGGCCCTGCCGTAATAAATTTTAAATTCTCCATTGGACTATCATTAAAACACTCTTCCAAACGGGTAATACCTGTTAAGATAGTACTCATACCAATGTTGTTTGGAACGCCAAAACCTTTATGTATCTTGGGTTTGCGCATATCAAGATCTATGATCACCACTTTTTTACCTGTAAACGCCAAAATTCCTGCAATATTGATAGCAACAAATGTTTTACCCTCTCCACTTATAGTTGATGTAATAGAAACGATCTTTGGGCCTTCGGTGGCGTCAATAAACGTGAGGTTAGAACGGATAGACCTGAAAGCCTCGCTTATTATTGCTTTAGGGTTTTTATCAACAATTAATTGCGATACCGGGATATCGCTTTGGTATTTTGGAATTATACCTAATAACGCAATATTGCCCGAAGAAAACCGTGTAATATCTTTTAAAGAATAAATTTTATCATGAAAGATATAACGCACAAAAACCATTGCCAGTGATAAAAGTAAGGCACTTAAAAAGGCTACTAAAATTGCATTTCTTCTATTAGGCGATACCTGGGCGCCAATACCCAGGGCTTTCTCTAAAATAATATTTTTAGAAACATAGCCTGCCTTTGAAATAGAGAATTCAGTTTTCTTTTCAAGTAACATGGTGTAATATTTTTCGCTTATAGCATAAAGCCTGTTCAACCGCGAGAACTCTACTTCATCTTCAGGATTTTGATTTAATTTTGATTTGAAATCAGATGATTTTTCGAGTAGGTTCTTATACTTGGTCTTATAACGCAATTTAACTGCGTCCAAACTTTCTAACAACAATTTTTTTTGATTTTCCAGTTGGTAATTAACCTGTTTTATGTTCTCAGAATTTGGAGTAACAGCATATAACAAATTCTCTTTTTCGATTAAAAGTTTTTGAATTGTTTGTGTTATCTCTTTAATTAAATTTTCATATTCTGTTCCTGATATAAGGGAGATGAGCTGGTAAATATCAATACCTTTGTTCTTGTTTATGTTCTTTTGTATCTCATCCACTATCCGCTCTTCCATCTCAACTTTTAATAACTGATCTTCAACAGATGAGTAACGTATTAGTTCCGAATTGATAAGGATATCTTTTTCGCTGAACTTTTTTTCCTGTTTAAATTTTTGCAAATTCCCTTCCGTATCTTTCAGATCGTTAAACACCACACCTAATTGCGTATCAATAAATAATAAGATGTTACGCGAGCTCTCACTTTTTCTTTCAACATCATAATTTAAATACTCTTCTGTAATTGCATTAACAATATCGGTTGATTTAAGAGAGTTAACATCCTGCACTCTTATTAAGATGGTTTTTGCCAATTCGTTTATCAGCCTTATATCAAGCTTGCTTTGTAAAATAGAAGTTACAGCATCTGCATCAGATATTGTAAAATAAAGTGAAGCATTTTCTTTTAATATTGTACTTATTTCTTCTTTCACCATTTTTGGATTAAGAAAGATATTAATGTCAAATTCTTTTGTCTTTAACCAGGTATTTATTTCAAATTTTTCTATTTTATTTCCGATCTTTAAAATACCACCTGATAATTCCGGATTTAACTCAACATATATTTTTTGACCATAACCAATTCCGGGCTTTGGATTGATCTTAATAAGATAAGGCGAAGCATGGTATAATTCATTACTCTTAAAAGTACCTTCGCTAAAGTAGTTAACGCTTATATCAAGCTTCTCAACAACTCTTTTTAAAAACACCCGCGATTTTATTTGCTCTATCTTCTCAGCAATTAAATTATTGCTGTTATCAAAATTGTTAATTTTTAATATTTCATCGGCCTTATTAGCATCATTTATCTGTAAAACAGCTTTTGACTCAAATATTGGTTGGCTATAACGTAAATACAAAAAGGCAATTGAAAACGAAATAACAAAAAATAAAGCGATAAATAATTTGCTTTTATTGAACAGGAAAGCGATTACGCCAATATCAAAATTGGTATTAAACCTTTCGGTTATATCCTTTAATTGATTATTGGTTGATTCTACCTGGGGATCTAACATTTTATCTTAGCCTGTAAAACTGTAAAAGTATCAATGCGCTTGTTAATAATGTTACAAGTGGTGTAATTTCAGTTGCTAAAGTTCTAAATGGCCTGTACCTCGGTTCAACATAAATAATGTCATTTGCCTGAACTTTAGAATTGGCAAGTGTAATACCATCTATTTTTGAAAGATCCATTAAATAAACATAGGGTTTTTGCAATGGGTCTGCATTGTTACGTATCAACTTTACTTTAAATGCTTTTCCATCCTCTGGAATACCACCTGCGCTTGCGATAGCCTCCATAACAGTAGTGTTATTATTTACCAATCCAATTACTCTTGCCTGGCCGCTATTACCCGGAAAGACTATTACCCGCTTATTAATTACCTTTAATGTTACATAAGGCTTTACGTAAAATTCAGAATATTTTTCTTCCATTAACTTTTCGGCCTGAATAATTGTTAAACCTACCACCGAAAACCTTTGCAATAACGGCATCTTAATATTACCATCGCTTTCAACAATTACATCAAGATCATTCCTGAAAGTTCCCGTTCCACTACTGGCCAGATCTATCAATTTAAATCCATCGTTGGTAAAAACTCTATACTGGATCGCATCGTTAGCCGCAATTTTATAATCTAATCTGCTTAAAGAATCTACCAGTTTATCGTAATTGTAGTCTTTAGGGGTCTTTAACATTAAGTTAGATTTAAAGATCTTACAAGACGAAAAAATCAGTAGGCATGAAAAAAATAAGATAAGGTTTCTCATAGTTATTATACAAATATATTAATTTTAAGGCTACAATTAGCAGAAAATCTATACCGGATATTCAATTCTTGCATGATAGATATTCATTAAACGTTTCTTGAAAATTTTCCGAATAGTTGTTATGTCCTTAAACGTAATGTCTGAATTAATAAATTGGTTTTGGGCTATTTTGTAATCAATTATAGTATCCACCAATTCATTGATCGACAAGGCATCGTGGCTTTTTAAACTTCTTGACGCTGCCTCTACTCCATCGGCCATCATTAATACAGCCGTTTCTTTACTAAAAGGTATTGGCCCGGGATACCTGAATTCGCTTTCATTAAACACAATAGAGCCGCTTTGTTCCTTCATTAAATTTAAAAAGTAACCAACATAGGTGGTGCCATGATGCGTGCGTATAAAATCTATTATCTGTTCGGGCAAATTATTTGCTTTTGCCAGCTCAACACCAACAATAACATGATTAATAATGATCTTTGCGCTCTCGGCCGGATCCATTTCCTGGTGCGGACTATAACCTTTTGCCTGGTTTTCTGTAAAAAAATTGGGGTTCTTAATTTTTCCAATATCGTGGTACATAGCACCAGTGCGCACTAATAATGTGTTGCCGCCAATATAATAAATAGCTTCTTCGGCCAGGTTAGCCACCTGTAGACTGTGTTGGAATGTACCTGGCACTTCCTGCGAAAGCTGCCTTAATAAAGGTTGGTTAAGATCGCTAAGCTCAAGCAACTTAAAGTCAGAAATAAAGCCAAATACTTTTTCAGTTAATAAAATAATGGGGTATGCCAATAACACCAAAACAGAACTAACCGCAAAAGGCACGTAAACAGTTACTTTTTTTACCAATTGTGGCGTGCCAAAGCCTACCTGGTAACTCACAAATATTAGAACGTAAAAAATAAATACCAACGCTGCTGCATTTACAATTTGTTGTCGTTTACGCATTTCGGCCACGGTAAAAAGTGTACCAATGCCTGATAATAATTGTAATAGAATAAACTCCAGTTTATCTGCCATAAAAAAACTACAGATCAAAACAACAATTAAATGTGTAAATAAAGCAGTACGACTATCAAAGAAAACCCTTACCAGTATTGGTACCAGTGCAAATGGCAAGGCCATTACCAAAAGACCATATTTAGAAAAAATAAATGTAGAGATAACCGAAACAATTACTATCAGGTATAAAAAAACTATTTGTTTATTTTGTCCAAATATTAATTTGCGAAAAAACAATAAATAACACAATAGCACAATTAAAATTAAGAATACCAGCAGCCAACTAAATAATATTTTTATTACAGAACTATTACCACTAATATTTTGCAAATAAAAATAATGGTTAATTAAAAAACGCTTGTTGTTTGTTAAAGGTTCTCCGCGTTTAACAAGGGTTTGGCCCTTTAGCACAGCGGTCTTATAAACAGATACCTGGTCGATTTTTGAGTTAAGATAAAAGTCTGTTTTTTCTTTATTAAAAAAATAAGTGATGCTTAAAAAATTTAAATAATTCACACCGGCAAGGTCGCTTTTACTTTTGTTCAGTTCATGTTCAATAAAGTCTGCCGCGGTTTTAATTGTAAAAAAATCAAAGTAAATACCTGCCTCTGCAAAATTACCATTAGCTAAAAATATTTGTTTGCCTTGCTGTGCTTTATCATTACTTTCAATTACACCTCGTTGGTAAATACTGTCAAAAATGGGTTTTAAGATGAAATAGGCTTTAGGGTTGTTTTGTTTTAAAAGATCAAGGTCGTTTAGTTTTTTATCGCGCTCACCTTCCTTATTCTCAAAAAAAAGTGGGGCAGCATTTTCTATTATTTTTTTTTCTGCTTCAATTTCGTCAGCCGATTTTTTTAAGAAGAGGTCTTCTTCCGCTAAAAGATCCGGCCCTGCCCAAATTGCATCAAAAGAACCAACACGTAAGCCCTTTACCTGCTTATTTGGCAACAACACCACAATACAAACCGAGCATACAAATACAATAACCAATTTAAAAATAAGGTTGTGTTTTGATTGGATAAAGGAGAGGATATTCATTTATACAAAGAAAGCGTTTAAGCTAATTGTATAACGGTTAGGATGAGTACGTTTTTAACAGTGGGGTTTTAATAGCGTTTAGAACATCTAACCACGAAGCACGCAAAGTTTAACGCCAAGTACACAACGAAAAAAATTTAGTGAGCATTGTGCATTCTTAATGCTCTTTGTGGTTAAGTTTATTTGTATATCCCAAAGACCACGGGCACTTTGTTGATCTCAGGTTTAGGGGAGGTTTTCCAGTCAAATACGGTTTTAGAACTTACGAATTGGTTGGCTCCTGTAAGATCTTTCCCAATAAAAACAAGTGTATCGGGAGATAAGGACGAAAGTAAGGCCTCAAATAATTGTTCGTTACGGTAGGGTGTTTCAATAAAGAATTGTGCTTGCTTTTGCTTTGTTGCCAATGCTTCTAGTTCTTTGATCCGCTTTAAACGTAAAGGTTTATCAATAGGCAAATAACCAACAAAAGCAAAATTTTGCCCGTTAAAACCGCTAGCCATAATACTTAATACAATAGAGCTTGGACCGGATAAAGGAATAACTTCAATATTCTTTTGATGCGCCAGTTTTATCACATCCGCACCGGGATCTGCAATACCCGGGCATCCAGCATCACTCATCAAGCCAATATCTTTACCATCAAATAATGGCTGCAAAAGCTCTAAAACATTGTGAATTTTAGTGTGCTCATTCAATAATTGAATTTCCGCAGCTTCAATTTTAGGATAACCAAACCATTTTAAAAAACGCCGGGCGGTTTTTGCATCTTCAGCAATAAAATTGGTTAAGCCTCTTACAACAGATAAATTATATTCAGGAATAAAATTATTCTTTTCCTCCTCGCTAATAGGTACAGGTAATAAATATAATTTTCCGGTCTTAGTCACGTTGTAATATTAAATAAAATTTTTTATCCTTATCTTGCAACGTACAAAATTTAATAACATGTTAGGCTTAAAACTTGAAACAGACCCGCGTTGGGTAAATATAGTTGAAAAGAACATTGAGGAGATCCTTACCGATCATGCCTACTGTGAGCAAAAAGCCGCTACAAACGCCATTTCCATCCTTATTAGCTATTCTTATCATCCCGAATTAGTTGATGAAATGCTAAGTCTTGCCAAAGAAGAGCTCACACATTTTGAAATGGTACATCAAAAAATAAAAGAGCGCGGTTTTAAATTAGGTTTTGAAAGAAAAGATGAATACGTGCTTGAACTTTATAAATTTATGCGCAAAGGCCACGTTAAAGAAATAGCTTTAATTGATCGCCTTTTATTTTCGGCAATGGTTGAGGCCAGAAGCTGTGAGCGTTTTAAAATATTATCAGAAAATATAAATGATGCCGACCTGCGTGAGTTTTACCACGAACTGATGATCAGTGAAGCCAACCATTACACCATGTTTCTTGCATTTGCACGTAAATACGGAAGCGCTACCGAAGATGTGAACGCGCGCTGGCAGCAATGGTTAGACCATGAAGCCAAAATTTTAAAAAGTTACGGTAAACAGGAAACCATTCACGGCTAATTGACAGAAGTAAAAAATATACTTGTAATACAAACCGCATTTATTGGTGATGCCATTTTAGCTTCGAGCTTATTGGAGAAACTTCATGCTTATTTTCCAAATGCAAGTATTAGCATCTTGGTAAGAAAAGGTAATGAGAGTATTTATACAGCACATCCATTTTTAAAAGAGGTACTTGTATGGAATAAACAGGAAAATAAAATAAAGAACCTGTTTGGTATCTTATCTAAAATAAGAAAAAATAAATACGATCATGTAATTAATTGTCACCGTTATGCCAGTTCAGGTTTTTTGACTGGCTTTTCGGGAGCCAAACACAGTGCCGGTTACAAAGAAAATCCATTATCGTTTTTATTTAACTACAATGTAAAACATAAGATTGGTAACGGGTCTCACGAAACAGAGCGTTATAATCAACTAATAGAAGATTTTACAGATACAAAAGTATTCAAACCAAAATTATATCCTTCTGTTTCTGATCTTGAGACAATTAAACCATTTCAGTCAACACCATACGTTTGCATGGCACCAGCCTCGGTATGGTTCACAAAACAATTGCCAATAGAAAAATGGATAGAACTTTGCGATAAAATAAATTTAAATACCACTATTTATTTTTTAGGAGCGCCGGGAGATAAAGCTTTGTGCGAACAAATAAAAGAAAGATCAAAACATAAGGATATTAAAATATTGGCAGGGCAATTAAGTTTATTGCAGTCTGCTGCATTAATGAAAGAAGCGAAAATGAATTACGTGAACGACAGTGCGCCGTTACATTTAGCATCATCTGTTAACGCACCGGTAACTGCATTTTTCACATCAACTGTTCCCACTTTTGGATTTGGTCCGCTCTCAGACACTTCTAAAACCCTGGGGGTTGAAGGATTAAAATGCAGGCCTTGTGGTTTACATGGCTTTAAGACCTGTCCGCTTGCACATTTTAAATGTGGGCATTTAATGGATCTTAACACAATAGGAAATGAATAAAATTGTTTCTAAAGATCTTTCCTATTCTGGTTTTTGCCAGGTTTGCGACAAAACACATTCCTTACCTTCCGAAAAAGCAATTGCACATTGTTTTGATCTTATGACACAACTGCGTGCACATTGCAGCATTGCTCTTATTAACCAGAAAGAGAATACAAACCTTAGGTTAAGTACTGCAAATTTATACTCAACGCAGGGCGGTGAAATGTTTGGGGTCTTAGTTTGTGAAGATGCAAATGGCAATGAGGTTATTTTGCGGGCATTTTCATCTACGCACAATGGCTTATGGAATGTTGAAGGTTGGGCTCCTCATTTAGTTTCGGAAAATGATTTTATGGAAATTGTAAAAAAAGGTAATTTAGAAATTCATCCTTTAACTAAATCGATCGATCGTCTCGAAAAAAAATCAGAACAATGGCTTTTAAAAACAACTGAAAGGAAAAGCATTTCACAAAATATACATAAGCAGCTTTTTGATCTGTATGAGGTAACAAATTTCAAAAAAGAAAAACGTTCACTTGCAGATGCTCTTATAAACAAAAAAAGAATTCCAAATGGTACAGGCGATTGCTGTGCACCAAAACTTTTAAATTATGCTTCTACAAATAATTTAAAACCAGTAAGTATAGCAGAGTTCTATTGGGGAAGAACATCTCCTTCAGGCGATAAAGTTGAAGGTGAATTTTATTCATCCTGTATAGATAAATGCCAGCCCTTATTGGGTTTTATGATGTGTGGGATTGAAGACTTATAAATCCCCCCATAAGGGTTAGTCACACTTATAGATTTTAAAAAAAGTAAGAAAAATCCCCCGTATTGGGGTATACATACACCAAAAATTGCCAGTAATTTTACATCAGGAAAAATACCAAATCGTAATTAATTTTTTCATGTGTTCTCGAACCGCAATTCCTGCTGCAAATGGAATTGCGGTTTATTTTTAACCGGAAATATCCCCCTTTTGAAGTGATAGCTTCCTTGGCCCGGTTTTACTATATTTGATAGATAAATCTTAAATTAGATCTTTTTCAGATAGCACATTTAATGGTAAAGCGGCTCTTCATATATTTTATTTTATTATTTTTTTTAAATAGTACAGCTCAAAAATACAATTTCGTTAACTGGACAGTTGAGGATGGTTTAATTCAATCACAATCAGGTTTTATTTGCCAGGATAAATACCGCCAATTATGGATAGCGACAGAAGGTGGCATTAGCAAATTTGATGGAAGAAAATTTACAGGTTATGCAGCACAGGAAGGTTTGGTATCTAACGATGTTAACTCTTTGCTCTGTGACAGATCTGGGAATATATGGGCAGGAACCAATTATGGTATTTCTGTTTTTAATGGCAAAACATTTAAAACAATTAAGCCAACCAATACATCTGTAAACAATATAACTGCCTTGTTAGAAATGCCAGATGAAAGCATTTATGCGTTAAACAACAATTTACTTTTTAAAATAAATAATTTTAAATGTAAAAAAATTTCCGTCTCAGATAATGCCTCAGAAAACGTAAGCGCTATTTACAAAACAGAAAAAAACGAGCTACTGGCTTTTGTAATAGAAAAAGGCCTTTTTATTTTGGAACAAAATAAATGGAAGAACATTTTAACTGTTGATGAGAGTAATAGGAACAAACTGGTTCGTAAGCTTTTTATTACTTCGAAAGGCGATACGTTATTGGGCAGTAATACCGGTTTATTAATTATTAAAAATAATAAAATTGAAAGTTTTACCAACAGTAAACCTGATCTTAGTGGTATTAGCATACTATGTATTGCAGAAGATGTGAAAAAAAACATCTGGTTAGGTTCTGATAATGGTGCTTATAAGATAGAAGGACAAAACACAATTCATTTTGATAGTAAAAGTGGTTTTACTGATAACTCTGTTTTACATATTTATAAAGACATTGAGAATAATTTATGGTTTGCCACCGATGCTGACGGGATCTATAAATTTACAGAAAACACCTTTACTTACTACGACAAATCCAGCGGCATCTCTAACACCATAGTAATGGGTGTAGTGCAAACTACCGACGGAACCATATTTGCTGCGGGTTACGGTGGCGGACTTTACAAAATAAACAGCAAAAACAATATTGAAGCTGTGAACAATAAAGGGCCGGTTTTAACCGACAGTAAAATAAGTTGTTTGTATGCCGATGATGAAAATAATATCTGGATAGGAACCATTGGTAAAGGATCATGGCGTTATAACGAAAAAACAGGTCTGCAAAAGATAATTGATAATAAATCGGGAACACAGGTTAGAGGTGCAAACAGCTTTTTAAAGGATGCGCAGGGTAATATGTTATTAGGTACCGGCCAGGGAATTTATGTAATTGACAAACAAAATAATGTTACTAAATTAAAGACCGATAATATTTCAATTAGTGCATTAAAACAATTTACTAAAGACAGTGTACTTGTTGGTACATCTAAAGGCATATTTGTTTTAGATAAAGACTATAAACAACATTCTCTCAATAAAAAAGAATTTGAAAATTCATCGGTGCTTTGTCTTGCCAAAAAGAATGATAATTTATGGATAGGCACAACTGATAAAGGTGTAATAAACTGGGATTTAAAGACCGGAAAAATTATTAATTATAATACGGATAACGGTTTACCAAGTAATTTTATTTACAGCATTTATGTTTATGACAAACAAAAAGCCTGGATAGGAACAGGTTTTGGAATTAGTAACCTACAACTGGATAAAAATGATAATGTTGCGGCTATTAAAAATTACGGGCGTTCGGATGGTTTGTTGGGAATGGAATGCAGCCACAACTGCTTATTAAAAGCGGCCGATTCTAGCTTATGGTTTGGTACTACAAAAGGATTATTTCATTTTAACCCTGATGCCGATCTAACAGAAAAGAACCAACCGGTTGTTTTATTAAAATCAGTAAAATTATTTTCAGCAGATATAACCGATAGCAGTTTGTATCAGAGTATGTCAACCTGGTTTAAAGTTCCTAACAATCTAAAACTTCACTCCAATCAAAACCACCTTACCTTTGAGTTTGGTGCTATTTATTTTACAAATCCAGAGGATATTTTATTCAGATGCAAATTGGAAGGCATAGATAAAGATTTTACAATAAGTAACAATCCTTACATTATTTATTCAGCAATTCCACCAGGAAAATATACATTAAAAGTGCAGGCTATTACAAAAAGTGGCGTTGCATCTGATACCATCGAATATCCTTTTGAGATAGAAAAAGCATTTTATCAAACCGGTTATTTTCAGTTGTTGGTGGTTTTACTTTTAATTTCTACAGGTGCGTTGATCACTTATATCTCAACACGTCAAAAACAAAAACGTAAAGAGACCTTAGAAAAGATCCGTGAAGAAGAATTCATGAAATTGCGTCACCGCACAGCTGAAGATTTTCACGATGAAATGGGAAACAGGTTAACACGTATTTCTGTTTTAACCGATATTTTAAAATCAAAATTAGAACCTAAAGAAAGCGAAGCAACCAAATTAGTTGGACAAATAAAAGAAAACACAGCAGCACTTTATAACGGATCGCGGGATATTATATGGTCGCTTAACTCTCAAAACGATGGTATTTATCAGATAGCAGAACATATAAAAGAAATTGGTGACGAGTTATTTCATGATACAGTAATTGATTTTGAATGCACGCATAATATAAAAGCCGGCAACACTTTAAAATTAAAATTAGATTACAGTCGTAACTTAATAATGGTGTTTAAAGAAGTTTACAGCAATATTTTAAAACATTCTAAAGCAACTAAAGTAGAGATCTTTTTAGAAATACAAAACAATAAAGACCTTGAAATAAAAATTCGCGATAACGGCGCAGGTTTTGATTCGCAGATAATACAAAAAGGCAATGGTATTAAGAATATGAAAAACAGGGCGGGCAGGATGAATGGTGAACTATCTATAAATTCAATCTTAAATAAAGGAACCGAAATAAATATCTCATTAAAGAACATTTTTATTTAACAGCATGGAAAATAAGAGCCCTATAACAGTAGCGATCATAGAAGATGATGAGACCATTCGTAATGGTTTTACGTATTTAATAAATGCCACCGAAAACTATAAGGTGCTTAACTCCTATTCTAACGTTGAGGATGCATTAATTGGCCTGGTAAACGACAAACCGCAGGTAATACTGTTGGACATTGAGTTGCCGGGGATAAAAGGAATTGAAGCGATCCCAAAAATAAAACACATATTACCAAAAACATATATTATCATGCTTACTGTTTATGATAATGAAGATAATGTATTTAACGCCTTAACAAAAGGCGCGTCAGGATATTTGACAAAGAGTGACAATACCGAAAAAATAATTGACGCAATACAGGAAGTAGTAAATGGTGGCGCTCCAATGAGTATGAACATTGCCAAGATCGTAATTAAATCATTTCACAAAAATCAAAACTCGCCTTTAACAAAACGAGAAACAGAAATCTTAGAACAAATAGCTAACGGAAAAAGCAGAAGTAAAATTGCCAAACAAATGTTCATTGATCTGGAAACGGTGAAATCGCACATCAAAAATATTTATGTTAAACTAAATGTGCATTCGAGAGAGGATGCTATTAAAGAAGCTAAGAATAATAAGTATATTTAATTCCTTGCCGGCATAAAGTATCTCATTTACTTCAGAACTATGTGAAAAATTGATAAAAAATTTAAATTATTTGCCCTCAAATTGAACTAAATTAATAGAAGTAGGTTTATTAATTAACCTCTTAAAAAATTATAGTTATGGCAGATAATTCAGATAAAAAAATACCGGATACAAATATAATTAGTTTGAATG
>JAUXSA010000053.1 GCA_030681615.1 Bacteroidota bacterium | reverse complement strand
GTGTTTAACCGTTGGGGATCGTTATTGTACAGCAACAACAATTATAAAAATGATTGGACGGGAACAAATTCAAATAATGAAAAGTTGGTTGACGATACATATTATTATTTATTAGAGATCCCCGGTTTTAAAGCTTTTACGGGTTTTATAGTTCTTAAGCAAAACAGATGAGATATTTTAAACTCATAATTTTATTCTTCTTGTTTTCATTTATAATGAATGGACAATACACGAGTAGCTATGCGCAATCTATGTTCAACGGTTTATTATTAAATCCTGCTTATGCAGGAAGTAACGAAGCCTTAAATATAACAACCTTATATCGCAATCAATGGCTTGGTCTTCCTGGCGCACCTGTAACCGCAGCTTTAAGTGCACATTCACCTTTAAAAAATAAAAAAATGAATATTGGCGGAACCTTAATTCACGATCGATACGCTGTTTTTGAACATATAAAAGCAAATTTATCTTATGCTTACCGGTTAAGATTTTTGAGTGGTAATTTATCTTTAGGCTTGCAAGGTGGTATAAATTCATATTCTACTAACTGGAATAAAATAAATACTTCCGATGCATCTGATCCTAATTTTATTGCAAACGGTACAAGAAAAACAGTTCCTGAAATTGGTGCTGGTGCTTATTATTATAATAAAAATTTTTATTTAGGAATTTCGGCGCCTAATATTTATAATGGAAAATTAAATCCGGATATGGTGTCTTTTTTTAATGCGGGTTGCGCGCTTAAAATAAGCGATAATGTTTTTGTAAAACCTGCTGTTCTTGTTAAGTATATAATAACCGCGCCTGTTTCGGCAAATATTTCAACCACTTTTTATTATAAAGAAATTATTGGATTTGGAGTAGGGTACACTTATAACACATCGGCCCTTGCTTATACAGATGTAAGACTAAATGATCAGTTGCATGTTGGATATGCTTTCGAATATGGCCTTAATGCACTTCAAAAATATAATTCAAGTAGCCACGAAATAATGCTACGCTATTTATTTAGATACAAGGTCAATACAGTAAACTCAAGATATTTTTAGTGAAAACAAAAACGAAACTATATTTTTTAATGATACTTAGCTTTCCTGTTGTTATTTCTGCACAGGCATTGGCCGATACTTTAAGTTCTACTTCGTTACAAAGAGAGGATTCGGCTACTACAAAAGTGGTGCGTTTAAAGATCAATTCTTCAAAGTCGGATTTTAGTCCATTTGTATTTAACGATCAATTACTTTTTGTTTCTGGAAGAGATAAAAAGGGGACTGTACAATATGTGGATCTAAATAATGGAACCGAGATAACAGATATTTATACTTCTGGCAAAGTAGATTCGCTAAAGTATAAACCCGCAAGGCCTTTTAATGACGTTATTAATACCAAGTATAACGAAGGACCTTTTTGTTTTAATACAGCCGGTAATATTATTTACTTTACTTCTTCCGATAAAATAACGGGTATTTTAAAGATCTGCCAGTCTCAAAAAATAAATGATCAATGGTCTAAACCAGAGCCTTTGCCTTTTTGCCAAAACAAGGTTTCTTATTGTCACCCATGTCTTTCTCCAAAAGAGGATTATATGATCTTTTCGGCAAAAGATACTGCAGGTAATAATAAAATGGATCTTTACATATCTGAATACAATAATGGTATTTGGAGTTCACCTGTTGCTCTTGATAAAAGGATAAACGATAGTTCAAACCAGGTCTTTCCTTTCATTAGCCAAAATAATGTACTATATTTTTCTTCTGATAAAAATGGTGGTCTTGGCGGACTTGATATTTATTGCATAAGTTTAAATTCAGACACGTCGGTGGTAAGAGCTTTATCGTTGCCATTCAATTCAAGGGCTGATGATTTTGGCGTTTGGTTCAGTACTGATTCAAAGTCTGGTTATTTGTCAAGCGATCGTGTACCTTCTTATAAAGATGATATTTATTATTTCACTAAAAGTATGCCTGATTTTAGCGATTGGAAAAAAATAACTAAGAAAAATAATTTTTGTTATACTTTTTATGAAGAAACAACTTTATCAACCAGCGATACTTTAAACCTTACTTACGAATGGGATTTTGGTGATGGCAGTAAAGGGCGGGGATTAAAATCAAAACACTGTTTCAGATCTACTGGTGACTACGATGTGCAGTTAAATATTATCGATAAAAATTCTGGCGAGGTTTTTGTTAACCAAACAGCTACTAAGTTAACAATTGAAAGGACTGATGAATTAGTGATAGCATGTAATGATACTGTATTTGCTGGTAATTGTGTTTTAATGACTAGCAAAAACTGTTATCTAAAAGGTCGTGAATTAACAGATATGTATTGGTCCTTTGGCGATGGTCGTTATAATACTGGTCCCAATGTAACTCATATTTACAAAGTGCCTGGCCGGTATAAGATCGAAATGGGTTTAGTGGCCAAAGATCTGATATCAAATAAAAAAGAACAATTTAAAATTGAAAAGAACATTGTTGTATTGAATAAGTAATTATGTATAAAAGTATCAAAATAGTAGTTGCATTTGTTTCCTGCTTTCAGGCAATGGATTTTGAAGCACAATCAATTCCTTCCATCGAAGAAAAGATACCGTTTATATGCACCTTTGGTAAAAATTCTGAGGTGAAATGGGGCGATGATGATTTTGTACAAACCTTTTTTTATGTGATTCCAGAAACGAATAAAAAACCTGTTTACATAAGGATCTTTGACCCTGAAACCGGTGGAATGTATGATGAAAAGCATACTGCTTTTAATAGCAAAACCAAATTTTCGGTTTATGGTGGTAATAAAGCACACTCCGATCCTGATGCGAAAAGCCCTGATCCGAAAGGAAATTATAAAAGTGGTAATTTATTAATGACAAAAAGTTTTGGTTCAGAAGAAACTACGGATAATAAATGGGTAACATTTGGACCATTTAATCCTATTGAAGGAGAATTGCAACCGGATATGGGTGGCCGCGTTTTTAAAATAATTATCGAAGGACTTGAAGGAGACGATGGAAATTTATACAGGTTGTTTCTTTCATCGGTTGCCGACGAAAATAAACCGATTGAAGGAGGTAATGGTTTTGCTTATGAATATTCTTTCAGGCTTTTTGATACAAAAGGTTCTGTTTCTCATTTATATCCTTTTGTTGCTGAAAATGTAACAGCTGTAAAAATTAGAGTGTTTGATTACGATAATGACGGAATAATAAGAGTAGTTTCCATTGCGAAAAAAGGTGATGTTCACAAACTCTCTAACGAAGGAACATGGATAGAAAGTAAGCATAAAGTATCTAAAGAAGAAATAAATACTTCACTCGATATTCAATTCATCAAACAATCAGAAGCTAAGAATAATAATATAGTAGTTTTCATTTCGAATCAATATGGAGAACTCATGCCATTTTTTACCTCACCAATTGGCGGAATTCCAAAGTTTTCATTTAAAATAGGAATAAAGCCTGAATAGTATGAAATATAAATTCTTACTGGTAATTTTTACGATCACTTTTTTTTTAAGGATCCCAGCTCAAACCTATAATTTTAAATTATTTAATGAAGAGAATGGACTAAACCAATCTTATATCTATTCTATTTCTCAATCCGTTGAAGGCTTTTTAATTATGTCTACAGGCGAATCATTATGTCTTTTTGACGGGCAGGTATTTAATAATATTTCAAATAAACAAATGGTTGATAATATTATCTTAACCCACTGTGTTGATTCGAGAAATATTACCTGGCTGGGTCAACAGCAAAATGGTTTAGCGTATATAAAAAACGAGGAATACCATAATTTTTCACACAAATTATTTGCGGATATCAAAATAAACCAGGTAATAGAAGATAAAGACCATCTTGTATGGGTTGCTACAAGCGGAGGTTTATTTACAATTGATAGTTTGTTTCATGTAGCAATTATAGATACCCGTCAATATAAGATTTTTAATTCTTTGTGTTTTGATGATAGGAATAGTTTAGTGGCTGGTACTGATAAGGGGATAATAATTTTAAAAGAAAATGCAAAAGAAGGATTTGATATTAGCGAAGTAAGTGGTTTTAAAGATAAGAGTGTTAAACAGATCATTAGATCTTCCGGATCAAACTACTGGGTTTTGGTTGATGGAGAAGGCGTTATTGGTTTAAATTATACAAGTGAAAGTTACAAAAGATCTGTACAAATATATGACGAATTACAGCCCGGTAATTTTAACATTACTTATATTTTTTGTGATAAGTTCAAAAATTTATGGGTAAGTGTTTTTGGAGATGGTTTACGGAAATTATCTTTTAAAGGCGATCCAATGTTAGGTAATTTTTCTGTTGTAAAGATTGATAAGAACAATGGTTTAAAGAGTCAGAACATACAATCTATTTTTCAGGATTCTGAAAGTAATATGTGGTTTGGTACATTCGGTGATGGTCTGATAAAAAAGCCTGCAGAAATGTTCTCCTTTTACGGCGCAAAAGAAGGCCTGAGCGAAACTGATGTAAAAAAAGTAGTGGTAGATTCTTCGGGCAATTTATGGATGGGTACAGATAAAGGCTTAGCAGTTTTTAAAAAACAAAACAATACGTATTTACTTTTTAATTCAAATAACGGGTTTGTTGATGATAATGTGAATACGCTTTTACTCGATAAAAATAATATTTTATGGATAGGTACTAACCAAAATGGCATTTTTACTTATGATCAACAGACAAAAAAATTCCTGAATTTTTCTAAGGCAAAAAAATTAAAACATTTTTCAATAAATACGATCATCCAAACAAAAGACAAAATAATCACCGGTTCAACAGATGGCCTTTATGTATATGATAAAGCTTCGGGAGGTGGATATGAATTATCTACAAATGATGGTTTACTGCATAATAACGTTGTTCATCTATTTGAGGATAGTAAGCGCAGATTGTGGATAGCTTCACATGGTACTCCACCATATTATATCGCTTCAGGAAAGGTGACTTCTTTTAAAAAAGTAAATGGTTTAAATTCTTATGATATTAATTCAATGTGCGAAGATAAATACGGCAACATATGGATCTCTTCGGAAGGGGATGGTGTTTTTAAATATGATAACACCAGGTTTCGCAACTATCTAACTTCACATGGGCTATTGTCTAATTATTGCAACGGCATTGCAATTGACAGAAACAACTCGGTATGGGTATCACATCGCACCGGTTTAAGCGAATTAAAAGACCATCACATTAAATTTGCAACCTTTTCCAATCAAACAGGACTTTTGTTTTGTGAGAATAACCTTAATGCGATACATAAAGACCTTGATACGAACTTGTGGTTTGGAACTTCAAGTGGTGTAATGCATTATGATCCTGAATCAGGCAAAATAGGAAATAAGGTGCCGGAAATATTTATTACAAAGATCTCATTAAACAACAGTGTATACGGTCCAACAGATGTTATCGTAAAAAAATATGGTTATTACATCGTGCATATTGATTATCATTCCATTTCATTATCCGATCCGGATGCTATATACTATAAATACAAGTTAATTGATGTTGATAGTAATTGGAAGATAACAAAAACACCTTTTGTTGATTTTCCAAAATTAGGCGATGGCAATTATAAATTTGTGGTTATTGCTTGTAATGCCAATACAGGATTAAGTTCAAGCGTTCCTGCAACAATATATTTTACCATCAACCAACCTATCTGGAAAAGTTCATGGTTCTATGTTGTCCTTGGTTTTTTATTAATTGCAGTTTTTTATATCATTGTTTTGATCAGGATACGTTCACTTAAAAAGACACAGGCCTTTTTGCAATTTAAAATTGATGAAAAGACATTTTTATTGCAAAAGGAAAAAGAAGCAGTAGAAGTTATTAAAGTTGAATTGGAACATAAAAATAAAGACATTACCGCAAGTATAAATTATGCCAAGAACATACAGGATTCTTTATTGCCACCCGATGAACTTTTAAAAGAGTTATTTCGCGAAAACTATTTTGTGTTATATAAGCCTAAAGATATTGTAAGTGGTGATTTTTATTGGTGCACAAAACATAAGATCAGTGATTCTGTAACCCTTCATTTATCGGCTGTTATCGACTGCACAGGTCATGGTGTTCCGGGTGCATTTTTAAGTATCCTTGCCAACGATTTTTTAAAACAATCAGTTACCGAAAGAAATGTTAATACACCAAATGAGATCCTCGATTTTTTAAATGAAAATATGATGTCGCACCTAAACCTATCTTCATCAAAATTAAAATTGAACGACGGGATGGATATTTCGATAGTAGGAATTGATTACGAAAACAAGAAATTATATTATTCCGGTGCAAATAATCCAATTTATATTTATCGAAAAAATAAAAATAATAAACCTATTGAAATTATCATTAAAGCAACTAAACAGGCAATTGGTTCTTCGAACGAAAAAATTGTTAATTATGATCTTAGACTTGTTGACCTTTTAGAGGGTGATACAATATATTTGTTCTCCGACGGTTATGCCGACCAGTTTGGCGGCCCTGGTAATAAAAAAATCACCTACAAAAGTTTCAGGGCAATTCTTTCAAAAGCTTATGAGCTTTCTATGCCTGAGCAAAAATGTTTTATTGAGCAAAAATTAGAAGAATGGAAAAATGGAATAGAGCAAACGGATGATATTTGTATAATGGGAATAAGGATCTAAAATAAATTAATTCCATTTTTTAATTAATACCATAGCTGTTTCAACCATGTAGTTTTTCCATAAAGAAGGATCCCAATCTTTAAGCGCTTTATTTTTCATAAGAAGTTCTGTAGCTATAGTTACATCATTAGTTGCAAAAAGGGTTTCAATAATGAATTGTTGTTGTTTTCTTAAAACCTCGTTCTGCAGGGGTTCTTTTGGTAAACTATGTTTTATGATCTGTTTTGAAATTTTTTCTGTTGGGCAGGCTTCATTTTTTCTTTGTCCAGAAACTATTTTTTTTATTTGCTTAAAGTCTTTTGCAAATTGTAATTTATCTTTTTCAGTTTTTACTGTGTTTCCTAAGCGTTCAAAAATTACATATTCTACATTTTTGCATAGCGGTAAGGTTTCTTTTAATAAAGTAAAAACTTCTTTTGGTACAGTCTCATCATGTGTATCCCTTCTTACTTTATTTTTGCTCGTACTAACATCTGCCCAGCTTCCACCCGAAACATGAATTTCTTTTACTTTGTTAAGCGGATAAGAACGTACAAGGAGTAACGGATCTATTTTAAAATTACTTGCCTGGCACCAGATATTATGAAGGTCTAATATTAAAAAACCGTTTACAGGTTCAATTAATTTTTCAAGGAACTCACCTTGTTCTTTTACCTGCTCAGTGCTTAAAGCAAAAGCAAGGTTTTCTATCCCAACCGGTAATTGCGAAATGTTTTGTAAACGTTTTAAACGGTCTTGTCCAATAGCTAACGTTATTTTATTGAGAGGTACGGGTAGAGGAGTGCCCTTATGAAAATCGTCGGAGCTCATAAAACCAAAGTGCTCAGTTACATGCCTGTAATTATATTTTTTTACTGCTGTAGAAAGTTGTTTGAGCCACTTTTCCTGATTGCTGTCCCATTGGCCTTTTAATAATGAGTATCTAACACCGTGACCGATCAGTCGACCGTTTTTTGAATATTCGCTTAATAGCAAACTAAGCCATTCTGGTTCTTTAGAAGTGGAACGGAGGGTGTCAAACGACCATTCGATCACATCAACATCACCATTTTGAAAAAGTGGAAGGGCAGATTCTATAAAATCGGCTTCAGGCATTAAAGATATTCCAACCCAGGGTTGCATATTTCAAATTTACTAAATAGTCGTTAGATTTTATTTAAGTCTAGTAGATAGTTGTTAGTCCTTTATTTGACTATCGACTAACGACTATTTATCCCATCCCACAAGGCGGACAATAATCAGGACCAATAACTTTGTCTTTGTGATTTTTAGAAACCTTTACAGAATCTTTTTTTAAGGGTTCGTTCTTTTTAACCTTAATGGCAGTGCCGGTTTTCGTTTTGTTGCCTTCTTTTGGTTTAGGAGATTGTGCTACAGCGCTAAAGCTGATCATGGCACTTAAAACAATAGCTGATAGTTTCATAATATTTTTTTTAATTTATTTTTTT
>JAUXSA010000048.1 GCA_030681615.1 Bacteroidota bacterium | reverse complement strand
ATCAACGGCGTAAATGTAAATAAAATAGAGACTGGTTTAAGTTCATGGAGCACTTGGGGAGGATTAAATGACGTAACCTGATTTGTAGAAACGCTTTTTGGAAACGTTGCCAGCAGATATGGTTTATCAGGAGCAGGAGGTTATACAAATATTGATTCAAAGGCATCTTCTTTTAGAAAAGGTACCCGCGTTTCTTATGCAAATGCCAACCGGGTTTTTGGAAACCGTATTATGCTTACGCACTCAACCGGCTTAATGCAAAATGGATGGGCTGTAACAGCTTCTGCATCTACACGATGGGGAAACCAGGTTTATATTCCAGGAACTTATTTTCAGGCAAGTGCTTTTTATTTGTCAATTGATAAAAGAATTAATGATAAACATACGCTTTCTTTAACGGGTTTTGGATCGCCATTAGAACAAGGTAGAAGCAGCGCTGAAACTAAAGAGGTTTTTGAGCTTGCCGGAAGTAATTTTTATAATGGCCAATGGGGTTATCAAAATGGTAAAGTAAGAAATGCATCGGTAAGTAAAGTGTTTCGTCCAATGATATTATTATCTCATATTTTTAATATAAATGAAAAAACAAAATTAAACACTTCGGTATTTTATAATTTTGGGAAATCAAGTTTATCAGGTTTAAACTGGAATGATGCTCCAAACCCACGTCCTGATTATTACCGATACTTACCAAGTTATTATTATGGTCTTGGCGACACCGCTATGGGTGATGCGCTAAAATATAAGTGGGAAAATAATATCGACAATTTCCAACAAATTAATTGGGACAGGATGATCAATATGAATCGCGCCAACTTATATACTTCTCCATCACAATTAGGTCAGGGTATAAACACAACCGAATCACGTTCGCGCTATATTGTTGAAAACAGAATTGAGAATTTACAGAATATTGGAATTAACTCTATCTATAATAAGCGCATAGATAATTTATTTATAAGTGCGGGCGTAAATGCAAACATGTATAAGAATCGCAAGTTCAAAGAAATGGAAGATCTTTTAGGTGGCGATTTTTGGTTAGATGTAGATCAATTTGCTGAAAACCTTGGAGTAGACGCCACCTATCAGCAAAACGATATTGATAACCCTGATAGAAAAATAGTTAAGGGTGATAGATTTGGGTACGATTATTCTATTAATATAAATCGTGCTGAAGCATGGGGACAAGCAGAATACAGCATTCACTCGTTAGATATTTACGGTGGGCTTTCGGTGTCAAACAATGTAGTGTGGCGAGAAGGTTTTGTGGCAAATGGAAAATTTCCTACCACAAGTAAAGGCGAAAGTAAAAAACTTAACTTTTTTAACTATGGAATAAAAGGAGGAGCAACTTACAAATTAAATGGAAGGCATTTTATTGCAGCTAACGCGACTTATTTAACAAGAAGTCCTGAAGCAACAAATATTTTTATTGCACCACGGGTTAGAAATGATGTTGTTGCTAATATTAAAAATGAAACTGTTCTATCCGGCGATATTAATTATATAATTAAAGCGCCAACATTAAAAGTAAGGGCAACTTTATATTATACTCAAATAAAAGGTCAAACTTGGTTAAGAACTTTTTGGTACGATTCGTATAATAATAACGTAAACTTAATTATGACAGATCTGGATCAAACCAATCAAGGTATTGAACTAGGTATTGAAAAAACTCTTTTTACTTCTCACGTTTTACAAGGCGCTTTAGGCTATGGCAAATTTGTTTACTCGAACAGACCAAATTTACAAGCTTGGCAGGATAATAACAGTGTCCAATTATTTTCAAACAGAGATGTATATTTAAAAAATTACCGTATAGGTGCCGGTCCACAACTTGTTAGTGGAATTGGATACCGTTATTTAGGTAAAAAGTTTTGGTCAGCGGGCATTAATTTTAATTATTTTGATGAGATCTATCTTGAACCAAACCCTGATAGGAGAACTGAAGAAGCTTTGGATAAATTTATTGGATCAGATTCACAGTATCAAACAATTATTGACCAGGAAAAATTAAGCAGTTATTATACTCTTAATTTTAATGCGTCAAAATCATATAGGATAAAAGGCAAATATTATCTTGGCGGAAACTTAAGTATCAATAATTTATTAAATAATAAAAATATTGCTACTGGTGGTTTTGAGCAACTTCGTTGGGACGTTTCAAATATCAGCAAGTTTGATAACAAATATTATTACATGACTGGATTAACTTATATGGCTACCATTAATTTTACTTTTTAATACTATTTATAGATGAAAAAAATTGTTGTTTTATTTTTTGCTTTTTCTCTTATTTTACTTTTTACAAAGTGTAAAAAAGTAATTGACAGGGCCCCGGTTGACAGCCCTTTAGCTGCAAGAAATTATTCTGTGCCCGAACTTAAGGCTATTGCAACCTGCACTGACGCATGCAATAAAAGGTTTACAAGTGACGCTACATTTATTGGCGTTGTTTTAGCAGATGAACTAAGCGGTAATTTTTATAAAGAGATATATGTGCGCGACAGGTATAACACTGGTGCCATTAGGATCGATTTCCTTTTTAGCAAGTGTAATTTTTTTATTGGCGATTCTGTACGTTTGAATTTAAAAGGTTACGATGTAAATATTAGTTCCGTAACTGGTATGATGGAAATTGATTCTGTTGATTACGACAGGCATATGGTTCATTTTGCTTCCGGCGCCAATCCTCAACCAAAAATAGTTGATCTTGGGCAGGCACCTTACTCAAATAGTTATTGCGACCTTGTAACCATAAACAATGTAAAATTTCTTGCAGCAGATACCGGGCGAATATATGCTGATCCGATCTTACAACAATCATTAAACAGAACTATACAGGATTGTGGAAACAACCAGGTAATAGTTAGAACAAGTAACTTTGCCGATTTTGCACAACAAAAAACACCAACCGGTTTTGGATCTATCACAGGTATTGCAACTGCTTACGGGGGCGCAAGCCAAATGGCCATCCGTAGAACATCTGATGTAAAGATGAATGGAACGGGTGGTTGTACCGTTTATTCGTTTGAAGACTTTAATGATAATTCTATCACTAATGATGGTTGGGGCCAGGTATCGGTAGTTAATAGCAGCGTGAATTGGGTGGCCAGTACATTTGGAAGCGCCACCTTTGCAAAAATATCAGGTTTCATTTCGGGGAATCAAAATTCCGAGAATTGGTTAATTTCTCCTCCGCTTAATATGGTCAATGGTTCTAACCCAATACTCTCATTTAAAACAGCAGCAAATTTTTCAGGTACACCTTTAGAAGTTTGGGTATCTACTGATTATGTAAGTGGCTTGCCTGCCACAGGCACATGGACTCAATTAACAGGTTTCGCATTATCGCCACAAGGCGGATATATTTGGACTAACTCAGGCGTTATTTCACTTAACGCATTTAAATCGGCCGCTACACGAATTGCTTTTAAATATAAAAGTACCACCGCAGGTGCTACAACCTACGAAGTAGATGACATTAACATAAGAGAAAACTAATAAAAAAATGAAAATGAAAAATATAAAATTTTTATTCCTCACATTAATAGTTGCAATTGTTTTTATTTCAGGTTGCAAGAAAAAATTTGATCTGCCGCCTGAACAAATACAACCTGCTAATACAGGATCATTAACTATTGATTCGTTAAGAAAAAAATACGCTTCACATTATATCACATTTACCGTATCACCTACAAAACTATTTAGGTTTACTGATGATGTAACTTTAACTTGTACGGTAACAGCAGATGAAACAAGTGGTAATATTTATAAAGGAGTTTTTGTTCAGGATCCTACCGGCACTATGCTTGTTAAGCTTCTTAATTCAGGCGGACTTGGTGTTGGAGATCTGATCCGTATTAATTTAAAAAATATAGCGCTTGATGATTATGGAAAAATGATTCAACTTGATTCTGTTGACATCGAAAAAAGTATCACTAAGCTTAGCAGCGGTCATCCGGTTACTCCAACCAAAATGAGTTTTAATCAAATGATGAGTTTAGATAGCTGGGGACTTATTAAATATCAGGGCAAACTTGTGTTTTTAGATTCTGTTGAATTTTCTGCCGGAGATAAAGGCAAAACCTTTGCTGATACAATAAATAAATTTAGTCTTGATAGGATATTACAAAATTATGCAGGACAGCAGGTAGTTGTAAGATCTTCCGGTTATTCTAATTTTGCAAGAAATAAAATTCCTTGCGGCAAAGGGTCTATTGTGGCATTAGTTGGCGAGTATAATGGTGACGTACAATTAACTATAAGAGATTTTAATGAAGTAAAAATAGCTAATGACAACTGCCCATTGTTAGTAAAAGGCTTTGATGATTTTCAAACAATAGAACATGGTGGTTGGACAAACTATAATGTTACTGCAAATATTGATTGGACCATTGGCACTTATGGTGGTAGGGTCTATGGAAATATTACCAGTTACCCAAGCAATGTAGCTTGCGAAACCTGGTTAATCTCACCACCATTTGATATTTCAAATGCGCCAAATCCAAAATTCTCTTTTGTTACTGCTTATAGTTATTCAGGCTTGCCTTTACAGGTATATGTATCTACTAATTATAATTCAGGTGCGCCGAACACTGCTTCATGGACACTTTTAAATCCTACACTTTCTAGCGGAAGTTTTGTATGGACCAGCAGTGGAATTATTTCATTAGCTGCTCACAAATCTACTACAACAAGAGTTGCATTCAAATACTCTACCACTGGTTCGGGTTCTACATGGGAAGTTGACGACATTGCTATATTTGCGCAATAATTTGTTTAAAAAAATAAAAAGGCGAAGAAAAAAATCTTCGCCTTTTTTTAAAAATACCTATAAATAATTTTACCCCAACAAAACCTTTCTGGCATCGGCTAAAATATCAAATGCTTTTTCCTGAGTAGCTGCTTCTGCATAAACACGCAATACAGGCTCTGTTCCACTAGCGCGGATCATCATCCAGGTATTTTCATCAAAGAAAAATTTGTAACCATCCAGGTCATCAATACGTGACACCTTATATTTACCAAATTCTTTGTATGAATTAGATTTACAATTTTGTAATACTTTATTCTTTATGGCTTCGTCAATATAAAGATCGTTACGCTCAAAAGAAAAAGTACCCGTAATGGCATACACTTCTTCAATTAATTCGTTCAACGATTTTCCTGTTTTTGCCATAAATTCCCAAATAGTCAATCCCATCCAGATACCATCACGCTCAGGTATGTGCCCTTTAATGGCAATACCCCCACTCTCTTCGCCGCCAACCAAAACATCTTCTGCAACCATAATGCTGCAAATATATTTAAACCCAATTTTAACTACATCCAAAGGCAAACCATAATGCTCGCACATGTTTTTAATTTTAACTGTAGTGCTAAATGCTGTTGCCACTTTGCCTGTTTGATTTTTGTATTTTACAAGATAATGTATCAATAATAAAATAATGTGGTGCGAGTCAACAAAATTTCCTTTTCCGTCATACAACCCTATTCTATCAGCATCGCCATCAGTAGCAAGACCACAAGAAATATCTCCTTTTTGTTTTATGAAATTACTAAACTCTAAAAGATTTTTATGAATAGGTTCAGGAGCTTGTCCGTGAAAACCAGGATTGTGATCGTTATGTAAATGATGGATCTCGGGGAATAAACGGGCCATTACACGTTGGCCTGCACCGAACATAGAATCGTAAGCCAGATTTAAATTTGCGTTTTTTATGGCCTGCAGATCGAAGTTGGCTTCTACATGTTGAATGTAAAGATCTTCGAGTGGTACAATTTGTAGTTCACCTTTTTTTTCTGCAGTAGTGAGATCAACCGAATTATAATCAACAGCACATTTTTCAGGAATATCATTTTCTATATCCTGCACCAATTCAGGTCCAAGCGGGCCACCGTAATGCGCTTTAATTTTGTAACCGTTATATGTGTGAGGGTTATGACTTGCAGTAATAATAATTCCTAAATGTGTTTTATATTTTACACAGCCTAAAGAGATCATAGGTGTGCTTATAAAATCTTTTGCAAGCAATACTTTTATGCCGTGTGCAATAAATACCTTTGCTGTTGTTTCGGCAAATAAAGGTCCGGCAAAACGGCAATCGTGACCAACTACAACAATTGGGTTTTTATGGTTTTTAACTAACCACTTTGCAGTTGCCTCTGTAACCCTTGCAACATTTTCTACAGTAAAATCCTGAGCAATAATTGCTCTCCAGCCATCTGTTCCAAATTTTATCTTCGTCATAAATATCTTATTTAAAATTTAACGCTATAGAATTAGCTATCTCTTCAAATTCTTCTTTACTTAATTTTAGTTTTGCATTTGAAAAATTGCAATCGTTCACAGTACTAATTGGGATCAAATGAACGTGAGCGTGCGGCACTTCAAGCCCTATTACCTGCATGGATATCCGGTTGCAATTGATGGTACTTTTTATAGCTAAAGAAACTCTTTTACTAAAGTCCATTAAGCCTAAATATGTTTTATTGTCGAGATCAAAAATATAATCCACTTCTTTTTTTGGAACAACTAACGTATGTCCTTTTGTAAGTGGGGCTATATCTAAAAAAGAAAAATAATTTTCGTCTTCGGCAATTTTGTAACAAGGTATTTGCCCGGAAATAATTTTTGAAAATATACCTGGCATTTTATTTAAATAGTAATTTCTGAGATCTGAAAAGTAACTTTTCCGGCGGGTACCTGCACATCCACTTTCTCTCCAACTTTTTTACCTAATAAAGCTTTACCGATTGGCGAGTCGACAGAAATCTTTCCGATTTTAAGATCGGCTTCGTTCTCTGCTACTAAAGTGTATTTCATAATGGCACCGTTGTTTGTATTTTTAATTTTAACGGTGGTTAAGATGCTTACTTTGGTAAGATCTATTTGCGTTTCATCAACGATCCTTGCGTTGGCAATTACATCTTCTAATTTTGCAATTCTAAGTTCTAATAAAGCCTGGGCTTCGCGGGCGGCATCGTATTCTGCATTTTCACTCAGATCCCCTTTGTCTCGGGCGTCAACAATGGCTTGTGTAGCTGCTTTTCTTTCAACAGTTCTTAACTGTTGCAACTCATCTTTCATTTTCTGCAAGCCTTCTTCCGTATAATATCCTATTTGTGCCATAATTACCTATTCTTAAAAAAACAAAGAATCCCGATTAATACCGGGACTCTTTTATTATAACAAATGTATTAAAAATTTCTATAGATTCAATCTTAAACCAAAAGTGTGGGTTCCACCAAACGGATTTGTCAAACGATAAGAATAATCAAAACCAACGGTAGATTTTTTCTCGTTAACCGGCACTTCAAAAGTAACACCTGCGGCAGGTCCTGTGAATACCGTTTGACGTGTATCAGCACTTAAAATTCCTTTTTCGGCATAATAACCGCCTCTAAACATTAACATATCCTTCCAGGCATATTCTAAACCAAACAAAAAGTTATCGTTAGTAAATGAGTTAGAAGTGTAAGTTCCGTTAAAGCTTAATCGGTGTTTCTTTGATAAACCAGTACTATCTTTAGTTAAATAAAGGTCGTAAGAAGCACCAATATTAATTAGCGCAGGTAATTCAAAAGCGCCAGAACGGTTATTAACGGTTAACTCATAATTGCTACCGTAATTAACTGTAGTTTGGCGAGATAAACCATCACCTCTGTAAGACATTTTTGGTCCCCAGTTCTTTAAAGCAATTCCAATATGGATCTGATCGTATTTACCCGTGTGATATTGGATACCAGCATCAATTGCAACACCTTTTGCAGAAACGTTAGGAATCTGTTCGTTGATGATCTTGAAGTTAATACCACCAAAGATATTATCAGAGAACATTTTTGCGTATGATAAACTGATGTTATAAAAAGTTGGGGTGTAAGTACCTAAGCCGCCTTCTGGTTGCTCTTCGGTAGTAATTTCAATCTTGCCTGCGTTAATAGCAACAACGCCCAAACCAATGGTTCCGGTTTCGCCAACACCCTGGGTTAAACCAAAGCTATTGATAAAGATATCTGTACCTTGTAACCAGTTTGAACGGTTAAAGATTACTTCGGTCTTACGCGTGAAAGCCGTACCAGCAATATTCAGGAACTGTGCTTCCAAACCTCTTACCTTAGCAGAGTTAGATCCAACCATACCAGCATTTCTTGCATATGGATTTATTAATAATTGTCCGGCTCCTGCCTGGCCTCTTCTTTCAGGGTTACCAGCATTACCAATGGTTGAAGCAACCATTAAAGCGGATAAACTAATATATTTTAAATTTTTCATCATAAACTTTATTAGCAAAGGTTAGTAACTTTGAACATCTAAAGGACGCATTGCCCCAAACCACTTAATTATTTTTTCTCCAATTCCAGGTGCATCTACATAGAATATATACAAACCACTTGCAACCGAAATACCGCTTTGGTTCTTAAGATCCCAATCAGCATAAGGTATACGTTTAGCCTGTTTAATATCAGTACCTGTTCCTGAAGTTCCTAAATAAATATCTTCCTGTCCGCTAACATCGCGCGTAATTGTTCTTACTAAAGTACCATTCATTGTAAATATTTTGATCGTACACTTGCTTGGTAAATTTGTAATTCTAACGCGGTTATCAACCCTGTTTATTTCATACGCAGAAGAGCCGTAATAAGGGTTTGGAACAACTTTAATAAGATCTAAAGCGCTTTTTGCTAAGTCGCCATCTCCGTATAAAGTAGCAATATCACTAGTATTAAATCTATACATAGGGAAGTTGTTGTTTTGCGGCGTTGCACTAATATCAGTAGTTAAAGCTGTTGGTGAATTAACAGTTTGAAGTTTGTTAATGTTGATCGCAGATTGAGGGGTTGCAAATGTAGCCACTCCTGAGAAACCATATCGATATGGTTTAGCAACATTTATTTGTACCCTTACGTCAGATGGCATATTAGCCGGATCGGTAAAGTTAAAACCCGGGCCAGGCATTGGCATAGATACCCACATGATATCACGCTCTAAACCATTTAACGGCCCTAAACCGGCACCACTATTATCCTGATTAAACGTTGGTCCAAAATACTTCATTAAAACATTAATTGATCTTGCACCATAGTCATATCTTGTTTGTCCGTAAGGCTCTCCACCTAAAGTTGCTTCCCACCCAAAAATTGAAGTTGGGGTAGTTGGATAAAATGACTGTACAGAGTTGCCACCAAAAACGTAAACAAAATGCTTACCACCAAAAGCCCCTGGATAAGGTGAATTATAATTAGAAGTAGGATTCCACTTCATGTCATCTCCATTATTTTCTTTTTGGTAACTATCTTCTCCAAACATCATATTTAAACGTTCGCCGGTTTCTAAATTAATAGCATAACCAGGGAACCAACCCATACCAGTTGCTGAGATAAATGCAGGATCATCAACTGCAGAGCTTGAAGCTGTGCCGGTTGCATAAACACCCTCTTTATTAACCGACGGATGTCGTCTTGGACCAAAGAATACACCACCACCTTGGCTAAGTGTATATTTTTCCTGCATTTCAATAACAGGGCATCTTGTCCATTTACTCTTATCTTTAGTAAATACGATCAAGGCGCTTCCTAGTTTTCTAAGGTCGGTATTTCCGTCTAAGCTTGGAGAACCATCACCCGGTGTACCATAAATTGAAGGGTAATTAATAGCATCCAATTTCCAGATCTTACCGTTTAACCCAGGACCACCAAACACACGTGCCGGTACATTTGGCGCACTGCTTGAAGTAACTGAATAATAAGAAGCTGCTAAAGGATATGGTGCCCATGTTCCACCCAAAATATTTCCGAATTGTTTTTTAGGATCATAAAATGCGGCAACAACACCTGCGTTATCTTTTTTATAATAGGCGTCTTCACTACCGGCGGTTTTATTGTTTCCAGAAAGGATCCAGTTAAACGGTGTGGTACCATCCACATCTGCAACTGAATTTAACCAACCAGGTGTTCCATTTACATAAGAAATATTTGCGCCAATAAAAGCTCCGGTTGCAGGGCCAGGATAATCAGAATCCAAACTATTGAAGTTTGTAAATTGACCAACGAACTCGCCGGGATCGGCAACTTGTCTAATCGTTATGGAAAAACCAAGATCAGGGAAATAAAATTCATTTCCAACCTTAATTGTTTCATAAGTCACATCCGCTGTGCTAGTTATAGCAGTTGGATAATATGCTTTACCAGACTGAACATCTTTTAATTCCCAACTTGTATTATCAATATTTAAGGCTGCTATACCAAGACTTGCTGTTCCAGAAGCTGTAGGAGTAGGCATAGCATTTAAACTTGTTTGAGGTGTAGTTGAAGCCACAACATTATTAATAAACCTGAAAGTAAAATCAGAATTTTTTACGTTTAATGGGTCTACAACTTTAATGTTAATTGGGCCTTGCGCATTTTCGTAAGTAATATCTGCTTTAAATCCATTAGCTACGATCTCATCTTCAGATGCTTTGGTCATAGTTAAAATATTTCCGCCATTACCTTGTCCTTCTACCCTTGTAATTTTTGGACCGAAACCATAAGCTGACTGAGCAATTGTTCCGTCTTTTTCAACATCCGGAATGTGTGGGATACCAGCTGCACGTTTAAATTTACGACCTTCGAGGTATGGACGTTTTTGGCCTAATATGTTTGCAGCAGGATTTACTGCTACAGCAACATCGGGCGCATACGTTAAGTAATTATTGTAAGCATAAGCTACCGCAAAGAAGTAGTATGTTTTATTATTTATTAATTTCCTGTTTGATGAAGTAGAGAATGCATCATCAGTAACTTTAAAAGTAGATACTACACCTTTATTTAATCCTTCTACTTTTATTTTTGGTACAAGATATCCAATGTTGTTATCTAATTCAAAATTAACAATACGCGAAACATTATTCTCAAGATCGCATTGGAAAACAGGGATAGCTTTTGTTCTGTCGTTCAGGTCAGTAGATGTTACTTTATCATTAATAACCTGGTAAACAATGTAACCTTCAAAACGGTAAATTTTATCAGGATTACTTAAAGCAGTAATGGTTGATGTTGGATCAGATAAGATAGAGATATCTGTTTCAGCATAATCATTATTATATACTTTGTAGTTATTTGTTCCTTTTTTATTAGTAAGGTAAATGATCAATTCATTGTTAGTTTCTTGAATAGTCATATCCGGAGCTTCAGGCCCATCCAATAATTTAAAACAATTATCAAATAAAGCCTGTGCTTTATCATCTGCCGTTTTTAACAGGTCGATAGAAGTTAAGTTACCACCTTTTACAGGGCTTTGTGCCCATGGCATACCAAAGGTAATATCGTTTACAGCACCTGGCAATAATCTAAATGGTCCGGCTGATTGTAAGAAACGTCTGTCTCCAGGTAAGTTACCAGCAGATTTTTCTGTCCAACCTGTTCCGGCAACCGGGTTACCATCGTAAACATAAGTTGCAGGAGCAGTTCCACCGTAGGCGTTACCACCAAAAGTAAATGGCGAACCGTCTTTCCAGAAACCTGTCATGAAATTATAGTAGTGAATAGCAATATCAGGATTAGTAGTTTGAGGAGGGAATGCACCAATGTTATTATTGTAATAAGTAAAACGGCTCATTTGAATAGTTTCGCCCGGTTCATCTGTACCTGTATAAGGTGTTTGTGGAATTACGTTTGCATCATTATCATTATCAATTCCATCATTAAGATCGGCTAGAGGACCTTTAAAAAAGTCGCAACCTAATGCAGGAGGGAAATCTCCATAACCATTTGTTCCTGAAGCTGTCTCATCAAATGGATCGGCGTTATAAATATATCCTAAACCTCTTGATACGTCACAACCAACATAATCATCCAAATAATATCCAAGATCCGGATCGTTCCATACGGTAAAATAGGTTTGATTTAATTGGAAAGAAGAACGGTTATGGATCTCATAACTGTAAAAGGTCATATTGTTAACTTCATCATTTGTTTTAAAAGCAAAGGCCTGTGCTCTAACTTCAACACCAATAGGCACACCTTGCGTTTCTGTGTGAGCGCCCCCTTTATCATTAAATACCCAAAATAAAGTTTGATCACCGTATAATTTTGCTTTACAAAATCCTAAATTATCTTTTAAAGCTAAATTCTGAACATCGTATGCAGGATAATCGCCTGTAGAAGGATCGTAGAACCCATCAGGACTAACATCCACAAATGGAGCTAAACGTTTACCTTGATTTTTACTTACATCACCATTACCCGGCCATGCCAAAATACCTGTGCTAATTACACCACTGGCAACAAAATTATCTACCTCAACACGTGTGATCTTATAAATCTGATCATATTTTGCACACTCAGCTGGATCAGCAGATGCATTAACTGTATCTAAAGGTCCAGGCCAAAAGTCAATACCGTTCTGGCGATAGGTCATCGCAGCCACTTTTAACTGACCACCGGCATCTAAACCACCTAACCAAATAGAGCCACCAAAACATGATGATACTCCGGCATTTCTGTTAGCGGTTGCGGGCACAATATAATAAGCATTACCATTACCTTGCAAATCCCACCACATATCGCCACCACTATAAATAATGGTCCTAACGTTATTTACCCATAACTCGGCTGCAGCTTTTGGAGCAGTACACTCTGCCATTACTTTTTGGCCAAGATTGGTCATACCTGCATTCCTTTCGGCTGCAGCTTTTTCTCTACCATAAATGCTTATGCTACATAAGACACTTAATAATATTATTATTTTCTTCATAGTAATTCCTCCTAAAAATTAAACATTACACCAATACGTATTTGACGTGGACTGCTGTAATTGGTTGCTTTATTGATACTGATGTTATATAGATCTGTAAAAGATGTAGCACTGTTTGCCAAAGCTAATGCCGCTTGCGCTTGTGTTGATGTTAAATAACCATCATCTGTTGGGTTACCAGTATAGTTATATACATCTATTACATTACGGTTATTAAATAAATTTAAAACCTGTAAGTACACATTTAAGTTAGCAGTGGTTTTGTCTTCGTCACCTTTTTTACCAAAACTTAATGGAATGTTCTTGTCAATTCTTAAGTTTGATCTGAAGCTCCAAGGTTTAGATGATCCATTGATCTGACCAACGATACTTGAACGGGCACCAGCAACGAAAACTGAATAAGGCACTGCAGTATTCCAACGAGTATATGGTGTACCAGAACCTAAGATGAATGATATGTTAAATCCAACATCTTCAAGTATCTGAATTACTTTTCCTTTTTTGTTTTTAAATGATGGGCCTTTGTAATCTTTTTCAGCACCGAAACGGTAGTCATAGTTCAATACAAAACTATGGCGTTGATCAAAATCCAACGGTTGAAGGATACGTAAGTTAGGTGTACCAGAAGAAGCTAAGTTAGCTCCAGAAGTTGCGCTAGATCCTGAACCTTCGGCAAATTGTAAAGTGTAGTTAGCAGAATACCTTGAACCACCAGTTCTACGGAAGTCAAAAACAAAAGATAGACCTTTAACTGTAGCAAAATCTATATTATCAAATTGAATATAAGATTTTGGATAAGCACCCGTAACAAAACGTTGGTTGATCATATTACGCATCTCACGGTAAAAAGAAGTGATGGTTAATGCTGCATTCTTACGTTCGTTTAGTACTTGCGAGAAACCTAATTCATAATCAATTGTTTGTTGTGGTTTTAAATTTGGATTTGTAACTGAAGGTGTGTTTGCTTCTGCATCCATATAATAATAATCCAATGGTTGTAATTGGTTATTTGTAGGCCTTTGGGTTAAGATATCATAGTGAGCAAAGAAGTTAGCAACGTCTGATATCGGGAATGAGAAAGCAACACGCGGCATAAGATTTATAGCTGCAGCATAATTGGTAAATGCGCCTACGGTCATTTTTTTATCATAGTTTGAACGGTCTTTATATAATGGTACAGGATTTCCTGAAGAAGCCACAAGTAAAGATGGATCGGATAATTCATTTCCTTCCGAATCATACCATTGATCACCAAGCCTGTAACCTTTAATAAATAAAGGTGATTTTCCACCTGATGGAGCCTGAGCTACATAAATAGCAGCGTCTTTGGAAAGATTTCCCGGTACGTTATCTGCAAAACCGGCAGGAAGATTTTCTAATGAACCAAGGTCACTTATTTTTGCTAATTCATGTAAAGCATATTTATCTTTTAATACTTGTTGGTTAGCATCATAACGATCTACACGTACACCAACGTTAAACTTAATATCTTTAAAATCAAATTTATCCATGATGTAAACAGAAGCATAAATTGGCCTGAATGAACCAATTGGAAATTGATGCCTGCCTTTATCATCTGTCGCTTCAAGGAAATTACTTAAAGATGTTTTTCCTCCTACTTTTTTACCATCATGTGTATAACCTGCATAACCCACATACCTGTTAGCTCCATTAAAGAAAAGGTCTTCTGGTCCAAACATCTCAAGGCTAAGGTCATTCGGATCTAAAGCATCTGTATTTACGAAGCCTGTGTAATCAACTGGTAAACCTAACTTTTCTAATAATTTTTCTGAGAACTTGGTTTGTTTCTCAGCTTCATATTTATTCTCATAATAATAGTATGGAACTAAACCCGAAAATTCCGGAACCAAAATTGGATTGCTTTCATCTAATTGACTAGTATGGCTGTTTGCATTTAAGCGCATTAAAGTCCAAAGACCCTGAGCATTTAATGCGTGGAAATTTTGTGTACGTTGATCGAACTCCATACCAAATGTTACAGCATGATTTTTAATATCCGTATTAAAACTGGTAGCTATCCTGAACTGATCTCTAAGATCTGTTCTGTATTGGGTAGGATATACACCAAAATTATTAAATAAGTTATAGATACTTGATGGAGCAGCACCATTAATGATACCGTTGTTTCCTTGAATATATCCCAAACCAATAAACTCATCTGAAGGGGTATTGTTAATTAAATAAGTTGTATAGATCGCGGCATCTGGATTTTGAGTTCCTGCTTCAAAAGTTACCGGTAATTCTCTTCTGCCTAAATATTCATATGCGTTAATGGTTTGTCCATTCAGGTCAAAGGATTCATTGTAAAGATAATTAAAGGCAAAGTCCTTCTCAAGAAATGTTCTGTTGAATTTACCTACATAACCGTAATCAAAGATCTTATCTTTATGCACAGAGCTTTGATTTACAGTTTTGCCACTTTCGTAACTAACAAGGAATTTAAAGAAAGAGTTAGATAGAACTGATTGTGTTTTTTCTTTATTACCCGAACCACCAAATTTTTGTGTGATAGATAGGTTTGTTCTAAAAGTTCTGTTACTTGTTTTTGAATTGTTCTGAGAATTTAAAAGTTGGTTTTGAATAGCGGCATTAAACCTATCATCATACTCATAAAAAGCGCCTAACGATATGTTGGTGTTTGCAGTTGGTGCAAAATCAACTTTACCGTTTAAAGATAATAAACGTGAAGCGGCATTTGGCCTGAACTTTTGCGTATTAAGATCGTCTTTTGTAATGTATTCAGATGAACGCACAAAACCTGTTCCTGATGGAGAAGGTAATAATGGTGTTTCTTTTAACTCAGCTAATTTTTCATCACTAATTACATAAACCGGCACAAATGAAGGAGCATTATCTTTTACATAATTACCTTGTCCTGAAACGAAAAATCCAACGATCGTGCGGTGAGTAGAGTCCTTCTTTTTGTAAATTGGCCCTCCAACGCTAAAACCTAATGAGTTGTAACCATATGGATCGGTCAATTGAGATGAGATCAACTCAATACCGCCAAAATATTTTGATTGTGGACCACGGGTTGAAATAGAGATGGCACCTGAAGTTAAATCACCATACATGGCCGGAACACCACCTGTAATTACATTTAACTGTTCAATTGATTGCTGAGGCAGATTTGGCGTACCAAAAACCTTTACGCCATCCACAAAATAAGTGGTGTTACCGCTACGACCACCACGCACGTTAATGGCCTTTCCTTCATCGGCCTGGTATACACCGGCAGTTGTAGCTGCAACTGAGTTAATATCTTTTGTTGCTAAATTCTGATAATCTTCGCGGGTAACGGTTTGTCCTGATTTTGTATCCGGATCGATCAACGGCACCTGGTAAGTTATAACCTCAACTTCATCTAACTTAACACCTTCGCCATTTGACAAGCCAATGGTAATGTATGCTGTTTTACCATCACCCACCTGAATATCTTTAACCTCTGAGGCCTGGTAACCAACATAAACACCTTTAACCGTGTACTTTCCGGGAGATAGGGGCTTTATAAATGCCTCACCATCCATGTTTGTAGTGGATACTCCCACCTGAACACCGTCCTTATAAGCCACCACGTTGGCAAAAGGAATAGCTTCCTTGGTTGCTTTATCCTGTAATACAACCTTAATTGCACCATTACCATCCTGCGCTAACGCTGACAGGCCTGTAAAAACAACTAATACAACCGCTAAGTAAATCTTCTTTATCATATATTGTTAAATTACCTTAATTTTTCACTTATAAAAGCCTTAAAAGTATAAACCCTAAGCATTAATAACAAGCAAAAAACCTTATATTTTATTAAGCTATTGATTTCCAATTTATTAAACTTTTAATACACTGTTAACATTATTTTCATATTATAAATCTACGTACAATGATTTTAAAAAAAATTAACAAGTTAAAATGTGGTAATGCGAAATTTATAAGTGGTTAAAAAACCGGGATAAATGGAAATATTATTTTTTTCGTTTCTTCTTTTTGAACAGGCGTTTAAAAAATGGCTCGCGTTTATTGTTGTTGTTGAGGTTAGATTGATGTTTACTTTTCTTCATACGCTTCCGCACTTTTTTTGTTTGAATGCGCTTGTGATGTTTTTTTATAGCTTTCTTCTCAGCCTTCTCTTTTCGCCTGTTCTCGCGGGCTTCGCGCCGCGCTTTTTTTTGTTGCTTAAGATCTACCTTTATAGATTTTTCTTTTGGCCCGGTGCCTTTTTCTTGCGAAAAAGCAGGCAAAAAACTCGTTAAGAATAATAATAGAATTATTATTTTTTTAAATCTCATTTTGTTTTTTGTACTCAACCACTTCAACGCCAAATCGTTTTAAAAAATCAACGCCTTCATCGTTTGCAAGACCTTTAAATTTGGCATAACTGTGCATAAAATATACTTTTTGTATGCCGGTTGTATAAATTACTCTTGCGCACGAAATGCATGGCGAAAGTGTAACATACAAGGTTGCACCCTGCATACTAACACCATTTTTTGCAGCATACAAAATGGCATTCTGCTCGGCATGTAAGGCTAAAGAACAACTTCCTTTGCTATCGCGCGGACAGCCAACCTCCGCGAATTCAATATCACAATTATGCGTGCCTGCAGGCGGACCATTATATCCCAAAGAAATAATGCGCGTATCTTTTGTTAACACCGCACCAACCTGTGCCTTTACACAATGTGAGCGCTGAGCCAGCTTTTCAGCCAGTTCCATATAAATATCGTTAAAAGAGGGTTTCTGCACTTGATTTAAGATTTTAAAATTTAGATTTGAGAATTAGATTTACAACGCTTCGCTTACAACTTCTTTTACATCATCTGGTAACAAACGTTTTAAAAGCGCTTCAATGCCTGCTTTTAAGGTCATGGTGCTGCTTGGACAACCGCTGCAACTACCGCGCATTTGCACAGTAACTACGCCATCCTTTAATTCCTTAAAAGTAATTAAACCACCATCCGATTCAACGGCAGGGCGAATATACTGCTCCAATATTTCAATAATTTTATTCTCCACATCATTACTGGGTGGTACATGTTGTGTATTAATAGAAATTGTTTCTTTAAAAGAAGAATCTTTTGGCACTTGTTGTTGTGGCAATTTATTGATGATCGCGTTGCCTTTGTTTAAGTAATCCGTAATAAAAACACGTAATTCATCTCTCACTTCTTCCCAAACAATACCATCTTGTTTAGTTATTGTAATAAAGTTAGAAGCTATAAAAACACTTTTTACAAATGGAAATTGAAATAATTTTTGAGCAATGGGCGCATCTTTCGTTTCTCCCGCATTTTTATATTCTGCAGTTGCACCACTTACTAAAAGTAATTTATTGGCAACAAACTTTACACTCGAAGGATTTGGTGTTTCTTCTACGTAAATAATAAAAGGTATTTCGTTGGGATTCATATTGACCACAAATTTACGAACTAAAAGCTTATGATTTGCCTTTAAATAATAGTACTTTTATCCTCTAACGATTATGCAGATAAAAACTGATTTCTTGGTTATTGGTTCCGGCATTGCAGGATTAAGTTTTGCTCTTAAAGTGGCAGAAAAAGGCAAAGTAATTTTAATTACCAAAAGTAACGCCGATGAAAGCAACACCAAATATGCCCAGGGTGGTATTGCCGCGGTATGGCATGATAAAGATAGTATTGAAAAACATGTTGCTGATACTTTAAACGCCGGTGGCGGATTATGTGATGAAAGTATTGTGAGAATGGTTGTTGCAGAAGGGACAGATCGTGTAAAAGAATTAATTGAACTGGGAACAAAATTTGACAAGACAGAACAAGGCGAATATGATCTTGCAAAAGAAGGCGGACATAGTGAGAACAGAATTTTACATTATAAAGATATTACTGGATTTGAAATTGAACGCGCTTTATTACAACAGATCCACAACCATAAGAACATTACTGTTTACGATCATTACTTCGCCATTGATATTATTACACAACATCATTTAGGAAAAACGGTTACCTCTAAAACACCCGACATTACTTGTTATGGTGCTTACATTGTAAATATTAAAACCGGCGTTATAGATACTGTGCTTTCTAAATTTACCATTATGGCAACGGGTGGTGCAGGCCATGTTTATGCAACAACTACCAATCCAAAAATTGCTACCGGCGACGGCATTGCCATGGTTTACCGCGCAAAAGGTTTTGTAAAGGATATGGAGTTCGTGCAATTCCACCCCACTTCGCTTTATAATCCGGGTGAGAATCCAAGTTTTTTAATTACTGAGGCCATGCGCGGTTTTGGTGGCGTTTTAAAAACACAAGACGGACGGGAGTTCATGCAAAAATATGACAGTCGCGGTTCTTTGGCCCCGCGCGACATTGTTGCACGTGCTATTGACAACGAATTAAAAATGAAAGGTGAAGATTTTGTTTTTTTAGATTGCCGGCATTTTGATAGAAAAGGATTTATAGAACACTTCCCTAATATTTATAATAAATGTATGAGCCTGGGAATTGATCCATTTGTAAAAATGATACCGGTGGTTCCTGCACAACATTATTTATGCGGAGGTATTGGTGTTAACGATCATGGACAATCTTCCATCAAAAATCTATACGCTATTGGCGAATGTGCATGCACTGGTTTACATGGCGCAAACCGTTTGGCAAGCAATTCGTTATTAGAAGCAGTTGTATTTGCGCATCGGGCAGCAGAACAAATAAAAACTTTGGTTGATACTGTTGAAATAGAAAATAATATTCCTGAATGGAATGCCGAAGGAACAGAACATGCCGAAGAGATGATCTTAATTACGCAATCGCAAAAAGAGGTACAACAAATAATGAGCAATTATGTTGGCATTGTACGTAGCGAGTTACGTTTAAAACGCGCCTTCGATCGTTTGGAAATTTTGTACATGGAGAACGAAGCGCTTTATGATAAAACAGTGATCACGCAAAAATTATGTGAGCTCCGGAATTTAATTTGCATTGGTTATCTAATAATTAAACAAGCCATGAAACGCAAAGAAAGTGTTGGCTTGCATTATATGGTGAATTACAAGAAGTAAACACGTCCTCGCGAGGAAGAATGACGAAGCGATCTCACACAAAGAACCAATACAATACTTTAATTTTTGAAATAAACCGGGTTTGAGATTGCTTCGCTAACGCTCGCAATGACGGCGCTACCCCTCCTCTTTCATTTTCAACGCCAACACATATTTTATTTCTGAGAAAGAAATATCTGAAGGCAATTTACTTTTTATTGGATTTAATCCTGCAGCCTTGTCAAATTTTTCTAAAGCACGCATAATTGTTTTCTGCTTTTCGGGAGAAACTAAAAAATCAATATTTATTTCGCCACTGGCAACATAAGGTGTTAAATGACTTTCTAATGTTGCTTTTGTAAAGCCACGCATAATAGAAATTTCTTCGAGGCTTAATCCTTCTTTAAATAATTTAAAGGTTTGTTCGCTACTACTTACTTTTTTTTCTTTTCCTTCAACCGCAGTTTTTTCTTTCTTTGTTTTCTTTGCTTTAGTTGGAGCTTTTGCCTGCATATTCGATTCCAACGCATGCTCCTCCATAAACTCTTTAATGATATTCAAAAAATCCTCTCCAAACGCTTCCACTTTTGCTTCTCCAAAACCACTAATCTTCATTAATTCATCGGAAGTAGTTGGCAAAAATTCAGTCAATTCTTTTAACGTTTTATTGCTGGCTACCATGTAAATTGGTTTTTGTTCATCATTACAAATATCATCGCGCAACAATAATAATTTTTTATATAAAGCAGGGTGACTAATATCTCCCGAAATTTTTGCGTTCCTGGCATTCTCATAAATATTTATGCGAATTGCCGGATATACGATCTTTAATTTTGCTTTTAAGAATTCATGCAAATTAAATCCGTAAGCACTCGATTTAAACAAAGCCAGTTTTGTGAACACCTGTTCAAATAAACTTTGCAGCTCTGCATTTATTTCTTCAGCAGCTTCTTTACTTTCTGTTGTAAAAGGAATATTCTTTAATAAATTATTTATTTGCTCTAATTCGGTTTGAAAGTATGCAGAAGCTTGAGCTAAACGTTTATTAATATTCTCATCATACTCTACATTTGACGAAGCAGCAATTAAACTACTCAATTGGTTCTTAAATTTTAAACTAACTTCATTCAGCGCGTCTAGTTTTGAAAAGAATTTTTCACTCCAATCATTTAAAGAAGCGTGAACCTTTGTTTTATACAGCTGAAAAAGTCCTGCAACATCTTTACGCACATAAATAATATCTGTAAGATCAAAAAGTCCAAGCAAAACAGTTTTGATGTACTCATTTTTGGAAGACTGAAAAATAGTATCAATAGCGCTTTGATCTTGTTTGTTTTCCGAAGAAAAATTCAGGATCTTTTTATCGTTGAACAACGTTTCCGCATTTATTTTCGAGCTCAATGTTAAACCCGCTAAACTTCTACAACGGCTTAATGCCACATATACCTGCCCTGCACTAAAAGAGTGTGCAGCATCAATAATTACTTTCTCAAACGTTAAGCCCTGGCTCTTATGAATAGTAATTGCCCAGGCCAAACGCAATGGGTATTGCGAAAATGTGCCCAGCACTTCTTCCTCAACAACTTTAGTTTCTCTATTTAATTTATACGACACGTTGGTCCAGGCTTCTTTATTTAATTCTATTTCGGCCTGATCTTCTTCGCATTTTACTTTAATAACACTGTCACTTAAATAAGTTACGATACCAATTTTACCATTATAATAATTTTTTTCAGGATTATTTTTCAAGAACATCACACGTGTTCCTTTTTTTAAGGTCAACTGTTCATCCGCCGGATAATTCTTCTCGTTAAAAATCCCTTCTACTTTACTTTTAAAGGTGTAGGCTTTGTCTGGCAATGCACTTAATAATTTTTGATTTATCTCGTCTGCTTTTTGGTTGTGCGTGGTTAAAGTAATATTTGATTGGATAAATTCCCGTGAAATATCTGCACGATAATGTCCGTTAAGTGTTTCAAGATCATTTAAACTTAAATTATTGTTACGCACCTTATTTAAAATATCAATAAAAGCTTGTTCGTTTTGGCGATAGATCTTTTCCAGTTCAATGTAAACGGCAGGGTTGTTTCTAAAAACAAGGCTATCAAAAAAATAGGGACTCTGATAAATGTGGTTCAATAAACGCCATTCTTCGGGATTAACAACCGGTGGCAATTGGTGCATATCGCCAATGAACATAACCTGCACGCCACCAAAAGGTAAATGTGTTTTTTTTCGTGTACTACGTAAAACAAAATCTATCTGGTCTAACAGATCGGCGCGCACCATACTTATTTCATCTATCACTAACAATTCCAGTTTCCTGAAAATTGAAAGCCGCAAACTATTGTATTTAAACTGTGCAGCTGCGGCGGCAGTTTGAGAAAAATCTACCTGATGCTCTAAATTTAAAATTGGTAAAAAAGGCGCAAATGCAAACTGGAAAAAAGAATGAATGGTACTTCCGCCGGCATTAATGGCAGCTACGCCCGTTGGAGCCACTACGGCCATTTGTTTAATAGTATTTTCTTTAATATATTTTAATAAGGTTGTTTTGCCTGTACCTGCCTTACCCGTTAAAAATACGGGCTGGTTAGTTTGGTTCACAAAATTTAATACGTGCTCAAATTGGGAATTAATTTCTATAGTGCTCATTCTGCCTACAAAATAAAACAAATTTTATAAATATCTGAGAACGAATTATTATGAAATATAAACGCACTAACATTTGAAAATAAGAACAGGCATAACTTTTGCCATTAGATAATTAAAATAATATAAACCTAAAAAAATACTAAAAATGGCAACAAAAACTAAAGCTTCGGCTAAGAAAAGTTCCGGTTCGGGAGAATACGGCATGGAAGAATCTAAATTAATGAAATTGTTTGAAGACAGTTTAAAAGACATTTATTGGGCAGAAAAGGCTTTAACCAAAGCGTTGCCAAAAATGGCAAAAAAAGCTTCGTCTGAAGAATTAATTGAGGCATTGGAAAGTCACTTGGGTGAAACAGAAGGTCAGATCCAAAAACTAGAACAAGTGTTTGAAGCAATTGGCAAAAAACCTGTAGCTAAAAAATGTGAGGCTATGGAAGGCCTTATTAAAGAAGCGGAAGAAATAATGAAAGACACTGATGATGGCGCGATGCGGGATGCGGGAATTATTGCTGCAGCGCAAAAAGTAGAGCATTATGAAATTGCTACTTACGGTACACTACGCACTTTTGCAGAGATCTTAGGCATGAACGATGCTGCTTCTATTTTAGAAGAAATTTTAGATGAAGAAAAAGCAGCCGACGAAAAATTAACTGAAATTGCAGTAAACACCATTAATGTGCAAGCCGCAGCGGAAGTTGAAGATGATGAATAATCAAATAACTTTTAATTATAAAGGCAGTTAATTTTTAACTGCCTTTTTGTTTATATACAATATTGGCATTATTTAAAAATTGGTAAATTGCAATAAGAAATAAAATTTAAATGATAGAGTGTAAATTATTTTTGGCGGGCGAATTTGTTTCGACCAATAAAAAACTAGATGTTACTAATAAGTATACCGGTAAATTACTAACGACAACATGTTTGGCAGATAAAGAAATATTAAATAAAGCCATTGTTGCCGCCGAAAAAGCAAAACAGGCCTGCAGGGAATTATCTTCTCACGAAAGATTTACCGCTTTAAAATTTATTGCCGAAGAGCTTGAAAATAAAAAAAAACATCTTGCAAAAGTTTTAAGTATAGAAAGTGGTAAACCAATTATTTATGCACTTGCCGAAATTGAACGCGCAGCACAAACATTTTTAATTGCCGCCGAAGAATGCAAAAGATTACCAAAAGAATACATGAGCCTTGACTGGACGGCAAGCGGAAAAAATAAAGAAGGTATTGTAAATTATTTTCCTATAGGAATTGTTGCCGGCATTTCTCCATTTAATTTTCCATTGAATTTAGCAGTACATAAAATTGCGCCGGCTATTGCAGCAGGTTGTCCTATTATTTTAAAACCTGCCTCTACTACTCCACTTTCAACTTTAGAGTTAGCGCATATTATCGCAAAAACGAATTTACCTAAAGGCATGGTTTCTATATTACCAATGGATAGAGTAACAGGAAATTTATTAGTGACTGATGATCGTATTAGTCTGTTAAGTTTTACCGGCTCGCCCGAAATTGGTTGGGCGTTAAAAAAACAAAGTGGCAAAAAGAAAGTTGTTCTGGAATTGGGAGGCAATGCCGGGGTAATAATTTCTGACGGTGTTGATCTTGAAAAAATAATTGCTAAGTGTATGGTGGGCGCTTTTTCATATAGCGGGCAGATTTGCATTCATGCGCAACGGTTTATTGTTCATCCAAGCCACTTTGATGATTTTTTAAAATTAATGACAAAAGAAACAGGAAAATTATTGGCAGGCGATCCATTAAAAAAAGAAACCAGGATCTCGTGCATGATAGATGAAGAAAATGCCAAACGTGTTGACGATTGGGTAAAAGAAGCCGTGAAACAAGGTGCTAAACTTGTTTGTGGCGGTAAAAGAAAAAGATCTTTTTATGAACCAACTATTTTAACCAACACAACATCTAAAATGAAAGTAAATGCCGAAGAAGTTTTTGGTCCGGTAATTTGTATTGAAAAATATAATGGTAAAATAGAAGATGCTATTAAAAAAATAAATGACTCTAAGTTTGGTTTGCAATGTGGTGTGTTTACTGATTCGGTTTCCGAATTAGATCTTTGTTTTAAACACATTGAAGTTGGCGGCATTATTCATAACGATGTGCCAACTTTACGTTTTGATCAAATGCCATATGGCGGAACAAAAGAAAGTGGGCTTGGTAGAGAAGGGGTGAAATATGCTATAATGGATATGATGGAGCCGAAGATCCTTGTGAAATAAAACGATTTTTTCTTTTATTTCTTTAGTCGAAATTCTTTTATGTTCTTTTGTCACTTTTGACGCAGGATAAATATGCAGTGCATATTTAGGCCAGATTGTGTGAAGGCAAAATGTTCCACACACAGTCTCGCTCAAATGTGTACTACACATTTGCTGCCTCGCTAAGCAATTTTCTGTGCGCCTAATCAACTAACCGCCCAGCTTAGCTCGCTGCTATCTCTACAAAAGATCAAGATCGAAAACCCAAACATCTAAACGCAGAAATATCATATGCAGATTCTGTTCGCGTAAGCACACAATGTGAGGTGGCCTCATAAAATTTTGCGTAAAAAAATCTTGACATTCAAAAGCGTCGGCGTGCGGGTAGATGATTTTGGCTGTTCGCGAAGCGCTTAAATCATCGGCTTGAATGGCAATGATTTTTAGCAAAATATTATGAAAGCCTTGATTTTTTGGTTACTTTTTGATCAAGCAAAAAGTGACGCCAAGAATAAGTTCAGAAATTAAAAGTGGCGAAAAGAATAAATTAAAATTATTTTTTTAACGAATTCATTTTTTTGAAACCAATTAACTGATCGTAATACATTCCGATCTTACGGTGATAAACAAAAATATTGTAATCATTTTCTGTATCCCAATGGTTTCCTTCTATAATAGTTTCATCTCCTCCTTTTTTCGTATCGTTACTTAAAACATAAATGTAATTATAGTAACCTTGCTTTAAATATAATTGGGCTTCGTAACCAAAACGTTTATAATTATAGGTCATTTTACTGGCTTTATTCATGCGCCAGTCCGTTAACTTTCCAAGTATGTAAAAGTTGCCATTAGCTTCGGGAGTTAAGTACGGAAGAAAAAAATCAACAAACACATAATCAGCTTCGGTATCCATATTTCCTTTAAAGTCGTTATTCTTAATTAAGAATTTTCCATTAAAATCGTTGTAAAACAAATAAGGTTTTACAGATCGTATCTCTTCTTTATATAATACAATATGGTTTTTTAAATTTTCGTCTTTGTAGATCTCTTTTACTTTTTCTGAATAAAATCTCACACTACGCGCGTCAAAAAACCTGAATTCATTTCCGCCATTAAACGTTGTTGCATCATCTAATGAATAGGTAAGTGTGTTACCACCCATAAAAGTTGGTTTAACATCTGTAACTGCATTATCCCACCGGTTATTTTGAGTTATGGTAACTTTTAGATCTTTGTATGGATTTGTTATATCATAACCCGAATTATTAATAACAAGATCCATGTGTTGTTTATTATACTGTTCGTCGTTTCCAATGGGTTGCCTGAAGTTGGCGGCAATACTAACTTTTGGCTCGTAAACTAAAAAACGCCTGCTTAATATCAGATCTTTTTTATCGCCATCAGCATATACGTACACAATGTAATTACCGCTTTTGGTGAATTTTATATTTTGTTGCGGAAACAAAATATCATAATGAATATATTTTTGCATTGTATTAGTAGAGAAGGAGTAATTGATGATGTTGAGGTCAAAAAAACCAGTAAGATACTCGCTTATCATCAGATCGCTCGGGGTCCAATCAGCATTGCAATGAATGAATGAAATACTGTATTGTCTTCTATCTGCTTCCAGGTCATCAAAGGTCAATTGTATCTGTTCTGCCCCGTTAAGATCAATAATTGGTAAACCAAACTCCCAGCTCGATTCGTGGATCTGAACTGTTTTGATTGTTGGTTTATAATTGTAATCGTCGTATTTAAGAACATTATCATTTACATAATCTTCCTCTTCTCCCGTCTTTGTCTGGGAAAAAATGGCGAATGGTAAGGCCAGGAAAAAATAAATGAAGGTTCTTTTAAACATGATCAAATATAAACAAAGCTTAGTGCTTTAACGAAAGAGGAAATACAATTATTGTCAAAAAGCAAAAAAAAGATCCCGTCATGGATATACCGTGACGGGATCTGTATAAAAAGAGTTAAAAATTAGTGAATGATCTTTTTGGTGATCTTGCTGTTCTCAGTTTCAACAGTTACAAATAACAATTGATTTTTTGCTTCCAAACCAAAATGCACTGTTTCATTTTGAGTAGTAACTGATTTATTATCTACAATTTTTTGTCCTAATACATTTGTTACAGAGATGTTGGCTTTAGTAGTTTTATCAAAGTTAAGATTTACATAAACACCGCTTACATCATGTTTAACCATTACTGAGTGATCAGTGATCACTGAAGCATTATTGTCATTAACACCTGTACTAATATCGGCACAAACAGTTAATTCAAAACGTGCAGTTGATGTTGTATCGTTAATTGTACAAACGTATGGACTTGCTTTAATGTTATGAGTAACATTTAATAATTTATCTTTTAAAGTTACACAAGCATTTGGTGGTAATAATTGCATATCAGAACCATTAATTGTGTACTGACCGCTTGCCATAACTTTTACCAATACCGGGATAACTGCGTTTTGAGTTAAAGCGTATGGTAAACTGTTAATTGAATAATCTAAGTTTCCACCTTTTGTAGAGATAGTTGTATACTTACTGTATCCACCAGGATATCCAACATAACCCGGAGTTTGGAATATTTTACGCGCATCCCATTCAACATCGTAAGCATTTGTTGCAGAGCCATGAAAACGAATTGCTGTTTCATCATAATCGTTACTAAAACCACTGATCTGTAATTTTATTGGTAAACCAATGCTTGCAACAGAGTTAGCGCTGTTTGTTTTTAATAATTGTGTATTGCTCGAAACCTTGTTTGATTCTTGTGCAGTAATATTTGTATTTGAAAGTGCTTCAACATAAAAACCCTGACCAGCAGGAATAAAATCTGTTCCGCCATTTGTACCAACACCATTTACGAAAGAAACATATGGGCCATCTGCATTATAAATATAAATAGCATTTGCAACAGCTGCGTTTCCGTTACGGAGTAATGTCCAACGTATTGGAGAAGCATATGGGTTTGCAATTAAACAAGTACCGCTTTGAGCAGAATTAGTTAAGTTAATTGGCAAACTACCTGTAACCGGACTTCCAACAAGATCTATAATAATATCAGATGTTGTTGCTGGGCCTGTACCTAAATAAGTCCAGAAACCTTGCCCCGGAGTTAAAGGTGTTGAAATAGTAATAGTAGTATCGTAACCGTTAACATCGCCTTCGTTCCACCCTTGTACCGATTCAAAATAACCCCCGGCAGAAGTTACACCTGTTGCAGAACCTTCTATTGCCATTGGAAAATCATCGTACCAATCGTTCATCGTTTGACTGCTAACACCACCTGCACCTAATAAGGCCCAGCCTGTGTTACCACCAAGTGCAAATGTTTCA
>JAUXSA010000039.1 GCA_030681615.1 Bacteroidota bacterium | reverse complement strand
TTGTTTGGTTAGACTAACAAATTATTTAAACAGTAATAAAAAAAACCGGCCATTTAGCCGGTTTTTTTATTTTATTAATTTTTCTTTTACCTGTACCTTTAAAAACTCGTTGTACTTTTTTGAATTCTTATAATTGTATTTTTCAGTTAAAAATTCGGCGCGTTTTATTCCCCCTAAATAAAATTTACTAATTAAAACATTACCTATAAATATGGAAGTAAAGTAATATTGGTAAACAATTCCCACTACCATGGCTCCGGCACACACTGTAATAGCTAAAAAAGAAGTAATGCCCTCGCCATAGCTTTTAGCGTACCACTGACCAGAGCCTGGGAAAAAGGCAGACCTCCTGCTAGCCTTATCTACACTCTTAAGTTTAGGTACAAGCTTTGTATCATAAATAGAATCGAGGATGATTTTATTACGATTAAATGCAGTTGGATCATTTAAAAACAAACTGCTGTTTAATTTATATAATTTTTCTTTTGCCTGTGGCCATTTATACTGTTCGTTCAAAACAAAAGCATGCAGCAGCAGCGAATTAATGACATAGGATGAATCTTTCACCAAATAATTTAACTGCTCTAAGAAAGATTCTGCAAGCGTAAGGTCATTATTTAAATAACTCATTAAAGCAGACTGGTATTTTGTTTTAAATATTACCGAATCGGATGCTTCATTTAAATTGATGCCGTTCAAATGATCTATGCCTGAAGCATAATTTTTATCCAACTTATAACAGTTGGCGGCTAAAAGTTTAGCTTCGTTTTTTGATATTTCGCCCTGCAAAAAAAAGTCGAGTTTTTGGTAATAAATAGACGCCTCATAATACAGCTTATTCGAAAATAAACTATCAGCCACATGTTTTAATTGTAGCGTATCGTTTGTTGAATAAGCGCTAAGCTTATTTAAAAAAACGAACAACAGGCACGTGTATACTCGCCAGAATTTCATTATTTATTTTTCCGTTAACCGATCTTATTTGTTGTTTCACACTAAATACACTTCCAAAAATATTACCTACATAAAAAAAAGTAAATAAAGTACCAAAGGTTATAAATTGCGGACTTTTAAAACTCTTTGTGCGATAATACGACTCAAAGGTCATGGCTGCTAAAGCACCATTGGCTGCAAATGCCGCTAACCCGGCTCCTTTTTTGCCGGCGTAAAATTTACCTAAACCCGGGACTACCGCAGATAAGAGCCCCGCTACAGCCGGTGATTTTTTCTTTAATTTTAAAACGTCTTTTTTTAATTCGGTTAAACGCGTTTGCTCATTCGAATAACGAAAATCATTATATAAAAACCCAGCGCTGATAGAATCAAATCTTTTGTGATCACGAAGCAGTAAATAATTACCTGCCCGCATAAGACCAATAAGCTGCTCATATTTTTGTGTTGTATCAACTGAGAAATTTGAATATGCAGTTAAGGCCTCTGTGTATTTTTTTGAGTATGATAAATTCAGCGATCCGAAAAATTTAGACTTGGTATAAAAATTACTTTTAAGAGCAACAGAATTAAAATAAAGAGCAGCCGAATCGGTTCTTTTTAAAAAGTAATAATTCATACCTCTTAAATAATTAGAAGTATCCGCGTTTGTAATTTCTTTCGTTCTATCCAACAAAAATAATGCTTCTCTGTTTTTACCTGAATGCGTTAAATGATCGATAAATAAAAAATTAGAATTAACCTGCTCTTGAGAAAACCCAACCAGTTGACATAAAAATAAAACCAAGGTACAGTTTATGAATTTAAACTTCATTATTTGTTTTTAGCTTTATAATCGTTTGGGTGATCGTAAATTTTGTGAGTTCTTGAATTAAAATCCACCCCTTCTATCATATCAATTCCCGCCAGCTTTGTACAACGTGTTAGCCTGTCGGCAGTTAGGGGAATGCCTTTTAACACGCCATATTTTTGTATGCACTGTTTGCTAAAATTACTACAATTAACTTCGTACGGACAGGCGGCACCAATTTGAACAGAAATTGTTTTTTGATACACATACATTAAACCGCCAAACACTAATGAAACAGGATTATATTTTATGAATGCATTTTTTCCTGCAAATAAATAAGTTACCTCACGTTTAGTTTCAAAAGAAGAAACAAAGGTTGTTTTTTCGAAGATGAGGTCGTTATCTGTTTTTGTCTGAGAAAATAAAACAGAGCTTAACGCGCAAAAAAAGCCTAACAAAAATTTATTTCCCCGATACCACTTTTGCATTTGCAGGAATTTTAAAATCCAAATAATTTAAATTAACTTCTGTATTTACTTTTGGATTTGAATAAGTTTTAGTTGTTACAGTTGAGTCGTTCTTTTCTTTGTAAGCAATTTCGGTGATCTTTAATGGCAGGTTAATAGTGCCAACCTTTTTGTAAGCAGAAAAAAATATTTTTCCTAAAGTTTTATTTTTTGGGCCTATAAATTCCACATAAATTGGTAAACTTTTTTCGTGCACCATTTCTATTTTTTGAATGGGTGTATTTGCCCCTGCTTTTGGCACCCAATTGGTAATAAAAACACCATCTTCTACTTTAGTATCTTTTATAACGTAACCTAGTTTTGGAAACCCAAGGTCGTTATAATTACCATTTAAGAAATACCAAAAATAACTCGATTCGGATGAGGTTAATGCCGAACTGGATTGCATCAATGTATTTTCAAGCACATCGTATATTTTCATTTCACCATCTGCATTAATGATGGTTACATTTTCGAATGGTTTTATTAAACGTGTGGTTAAAACGCCACCTTGTTTTTTAAAATAAACTTCACCTTCAACGGTAATGTATTTTTTGTTTTCAAGGATCTTTGAAACAAATGTTAAACTTATCGCATCTGTCTTATTCATATAAAAAGAAGATGCAATTAGGATAATAAACGCAAGCGTAAAAAATCTATATAAATGGCCTTGAAACACAGTGATGATCTTGTTTGTAAATATATTACTATATAGATTAATAATGTAATTATATTTGTTATTTTTAACAGTATAAACCTTTTTTTATGCAAAGAATTTTCAATTTATCTTGGCTATCTCTTATCCTTTTAGTTATTATTTCCTCATGTAAAGTTGAGAAGAGACATTACACAAAAGGTTATTATATTTCATGGAATAAAAGCAAGTCTGTAAAGAGCCCAGGCTCTTCAGAACCATCTGCTAATAAGGAAGACAAAGCAATTGTATTAAACAAACAAAAACCTTTATTAAACACTAATGAAGAGATAAGTAGCGAAATAAATAATGACATCCAATTAGAGGCTTCGGTACCCGAAAGCCGCATCACTAAAAGAAGTAGGGCAACCAGGCAAACAATTCAGGCACAAGCACTAAAACTCAAAGCGCTTAACTTTAAACCGCTTAAATTTTTGCCCGATGGTTCAGAACCGGATGACGAAGACGCTATGATAGCACTGATAGTTAGTATAGCCGGTTTTTTTGTTGTAGGACTAATTGGTTCAATAGTTGGTTTGGTATTAGCTAACAGGGCTTTAAGAAAAATTAAAGCGCAACCGGATAAATATGGTGGAGAAGATCTGGCAAGTATGGCAAGGGTCATCAGTATTATAGGAATTATCCTTTGGATAATTGCCATAATATTAATTATTGCAATTATTTCGGTTATTGCATCATCTATGGTGATCTAAAAAGATCATTTATTTTTTTTCCTACCGGTAAGGTAAGCGTAAATAATTGGCAACACCGAGATCAAAATAATTCCTAAGCAAACCAGGTCAATGTGCTTTCTTATAAATTCAACTTCGCCTAATAAATAGCCGGCTATTGTTAAGCTACCTATCCAAAGAGCACCACCTAAAATATCAAAACTTACAAATTTTTTATAGTTCATTTCTGCAACGCCTGCGGCAAATGGAGAAAAAGTTCTTACAATGGGTACAAAGCGGGCCATGATGATGGCTTTGGTGCCGTGCTTTTCAAAGAACAAATGTGTTTTGGCAAGATATTCCTGTTTAACCAAAGCCCTGCCTTTTATTTTGAGTGTAAATATTTTTAAACCTATTTTTCTTCCAACCCAATAATTACAATTATCACCTAAAACCGCAGCAATAAATAATAAAATAAGCAAATACGATAAGTTTAAATGTCCTGAGCGGGCAAATAAACCTGCTGTAAATAGTAAAGAATCACCGGGTAAAAAAGGCATGGCCACTAAACCTGTTTCAATAAAAATTACAAGGAACAGAACTGTATAAATAGCAGTGCCGTAATTGGCAAACAACCAATCAAAATCTAAATGTAAAATGTGTTTAAAAAGCTCTATCATAATATTTTTTTAAAGTCCAATTTCTTCAATATAAGCCAAAATGCCGCCTTTTAAATTATATAAGTTGGTATAACCTTGTTGGCTTTCTAACGCGTTAATAACAGTTGCGCTGCGCTTCCCGCTTCTGCAATGAATAACAACTTGTTTGTCTTTTGCGATCTCAGCTGATCTTTCTAAAGCTTCGCCCATTGGAATTAAAATCCCGTTAAGGTTGGCTTCATCAAATTCGTGTTCTTCGCGCACATCAATTAATTGAAAATCGGCGTTAGAATCTTTTAATTTTTTTAATTCCTGAACTGTTATTTCTTTCATAATAATTTTTTTTAAAGTGTTTGTTTCATTTCTTCGGGTAAAAAAGTAAAAAAGGTATCGCCGCGTAAGCCTAAGCGCAATGTTTCTAATGGAATAACATCATCCACACCAATGTTACCAACGTTTACATTGCAGCCAAATAATTTTAGAAAATAAACCTGCTGACTTTTTTGGGGAGTTTCCCAAATAATATTCTCGATCTTTACTTTATTTACAATTCTGTTAATAAGCATGGTGTGTGCACTACCATTCTTGTGGAAAATACCTACAGTGCCACTTTCCCTCGCCTCTGCAATTACTTTAAAGGCGCCTGCTTGCAATTCATTCTCCATCATTTTTATCCATTTTGCAGGATGAATAATTACACCTTCTTCTTTGCTTCCTACTTCGCTTAAAACAGTATAGTTTTTAGCAAGCGTTCTAATGTATTCGCACTTTTTATCATGCTCAAGTTCAATGCTGCCATCACTTACTTCAGCACAATCCATCCCAAATTCATCGATGTATCTTAAATAATCGTCAAATTTATTGCGCACTACAAATGCTTCAAACAAAGTTCCACCAACATATACTTTAATGCCGGCTTGTTTGTAAAGCTTTACTTTTTCTTTTACATTTTTTGAAATTATCGAAGTGCCGAATCCAAGTTTCACAAAATCTACATAATCTGATGAAGAACTTAAAAAATCCTCGGCTTCCCTCAGGCTTATGCCTTTATCCATTACCATTGTAACACCATTTTTACGAGGACTAACGGTACGTTCAGGTAAATGCGATAAATTAAAATTATAGTTTGTTGCCATAGTTATTTTTTAAAATTGGAAATTAAATTCAAAATTTCTTTGTCGTTTTGCAATACAGGTGCGTATTCAAATATCTCGTTATGTTTAGAATAATCCATAGCCAATGCTTTTTCAAAATATTCTAAAGATTCTTTCCTGTTCTCTTTATCTAATAAAATTACACCCATGCGGTAATATAATTCTGCCACATCAGGAAAATATTTTATGCCTTCGCTTAAAGTCTCCAATGCGTTGGTAATGTAACCATTTTGGTGTAAAAGTTTACTGTAATCCAACCACACATCATAATCGGGATATTCTAATTCAATTACCCGCTGGTAAGCCATAGCGGCTTCTTCCATAAAGCCGAGTTTTTCCTGTACCTCTGCAAATACATACCAATACTCAGGATCGTTAGGATTTATTTCAATTGCTTTTTTTACGTAGTGTACACCTTCTGTTAAACGGTTCATCGCATCCAAAACAACACCAATACCTAACCAGGCATCTGCATTGGCAGGATCGAGTTTAACACATTTGTTATAATTAACCAATGCTTCTTCAAAACGATTTAAGTTCTCGTAACATTCTGCAATGTAAAAATAGGTGGTTGGTTCATGCTCTTCGTGTTTAAATGTTTCTTTATAAACAAGAATGGCTTCTTCGTATCTTTCTAGTTGCGCTAAAGAATTAGCTTTATTAAAATAAGCCGAACTAAAATTTTCATTAATTGCAATTGAATAATCATAAGCCTCAATCGCTTTTTCAAACAGACCCATGCGGCTGTATCCAAGGCCTAAATTAAACCAGGCAAAATAACTGTAAGGATGATTGTCGATGTAACTTTCGTAAAAAGCAATTGCCTCACTTGATTTACCTGTAAGATCAAAACAAAGTGAAAGTTCATTTAAGGCCACTTCGTTCTTCGGATTTAATTTTATTGCTTTTTTCAAATAATAAAGTGCGTCATCCGGTTTGTCTTCATTTAAAAATTCAACACCAAGAGCTACGTAAACTTCATCTTTACTTTCGGCAAGCGGAATGGCATTTTTAAAATTCTCAATGGCTTGTTCGCCCAAACCCATTTGACTGTAGATATAACCGCGGGCCATATAAAGATCAAAATTATTTTGTTCTATTTGCTCCACTTCGTTTAAAATAGTAAGTGCTTCGTGCGTGTAATGCTGGCTTGATAAATACTGTGCGTGACGGATCTTAATGATGCTTGAAAAAGGAAAGCGCTCTAAACCATAATCAATGGCTTTTTTAGCCATGTCATAATTTAGCCACTGTAAGTAATAATCAATTATTTCTTCAATGTCATCTGCGTCAAAAAATTGCGGCTGACCAGAGATCAGCATATCTTCAAAAAGTTTTAAATTCTCTTCAAATTCATTCTCATTCTGCCCATCTGCATCGTCATCAAAAGCACTCATATTATAATCTAATAATCATTAAAATTACAAGAATAATTCTATCAAAAAAGGTTGATTATTTCAAAAAAAGGTGTATAAATATAAACAGGCAGATTTTAAGCTCTTATTTAAAGTTTTACCTGTAGCGTAAAGTAAGCATTTATAGGGTCTGCAGGGATTATTCCTGGTCCGGGATACCCTTCGGCACGGCGGGTAAAATAGCTACTGTTGGCCACATTGTTTACCCCGGCACTAAAGCCTAAAAAGCGCCAGCTGTAATTGGCAGAAATATCCATAATGGAGTAGGCGGGAATTATGCCGTAAATAGCCGATGAAGTAGATTCTGAATTATCGGCATCCGAGAATTGTTGGCCGGTATAAGCATATTGATAGGTGAAGCTGAATTTTTTATAAGCGTAGGTTAAACCTGTTCTGAAAATAACATCGGGCACATATTCTACCTTTTTATTGTTGTATGCATTTTGCTGACTACTCACATAAATAGCATTTATGTAAGATACATTTACAAATGTTGAGAATTTATGTTTTGCATCTTTATTAATAAGCTTTAACCAGTCTATTTCTCCAAAAGCTTCCACACCAGTATTTCTACTATCGCTAATGTTTGTTCTGTAACGTATGATATTGTAAGTAGTGGAATCTACTTTTAAAACCGTGCCTATCCTGTTCTCATAATTTAAATAAAAACCGCTGATATCAAAATAAAGAATGTTTTTTACTGCCCCCCTAAAACCTCCGTCAGCAGTAAAACCACTCTCGTCTTTTAAATTAGGGTCGACCTGGAAATTAGGATTTAAAACACGCATATCATTAAAATTAATGGATCGGTAATTTTGAGAAAAGTTAGCGTATAATTCAACAGAGGAATTTAATTTTAACTGGGTGCCAATTCCTGCAAGCATAAAACTGCGGTTGTTGCTTCTGTTATCGGGTATCTTCATATCCAGTAATACATTTCCTGCAAGATCTTTATTTAATAAACGGTAATAACCTTCAGAGCTGGTAACTATATTCTCTAATCTAAAACCTGGAGTAACACTCCACTTGCGGGTGAGTTGAAAAATATTTTCAATAAATAAAGCGTAATTAGATGAAGGAAAAATGTAAGCTGAATTCTCTAAATTATCAGGATTTAAAAATTTAAAATGTGCTTTGTCGCTTTTATCTGCATCGCCTTGTTTACGGTTGGTATTGCCTTGGTAAACCCTTGCGCCAATTAAAAAATGACTGTTCTGGTTAAACAAAATATAACGCTGTAAAAAACGTAATTCGCCACCGTAATTGGTATAAACATCGCTCAATAAATTACGGTATGTGGCTGTATCGTCGGCCCTGTCTATTCGTCCTAAATTTCCTAAAGCATCACGATTGGCATTTAATCCAAAAAATAAAAAGTTCAATCTTCCTTTTTCTGAAATTTTATAATCGGCCGTTAACGAAAATAAATTCCAGTTTACTTTAAACCAGTTCCTGTAACGATTAACGGTTGTTGGATCTTTTTCAAATTGCTTATCAGTTAAGCCGCCGGGTTGTTGTGCAAGGTATGAAAGAAAAGTATACTCGCCTTTAACAAAGAGTTTTTCGCTAAACTGGTACTTAAGCGAAGCAAAAGCAGTGTGACTGCTTAGTGCAGATCGCTCGCGCCAGCCCGTATATTGTTTGTATTGGTAAAATGTATTGTAAGATAATTTTTTTACCGTGCCCGAAAGTTGATTAAAAGAATTTATAAAACCATACGAGCCACCGGTTTGACGGAATTTTGCGGAGATCTTTTTATCTTTTGGAGCTTCGGCAAATTTATAATTGATCATGCCACCAAACTGTGTTCCAAATTGTAAACCGGCAGCGCCGCGTAAAATTTCAATACGTTCTATTGCTTCGGTTGGTGGTGTATAGTAACTTTCGGGATAGCCCAAAGCATCTGCAGAAATATCATAACCGTTTTGGCGTGTGTTAAAATTAGAGATGCGGTTAGGATTTAATCCGCGCCCGCCAATACCAATGGTGGCACCCGAGCCATCGTTCTCAAAAATATTTATACCTGCAATTTTCGCAAATACCTGGCGACTATTATTAGCAGCAAGATTTGCATTGAGATCTTGTAAATAAATTGCTTCCGATTTTTTTCCGGCATAAATAGTTGTGCCTTCTACATTATTTAATCGGGAGATGCCAAAACTATTATCTTTTTCAGCAACAACTTCAACTTCGGTTAAATTAATATTCTTATTGCCTTTTTTCTTTATTGAATCAGTTTTGAGCGAATCGTTTTGTGAAAAAACAAGATAACTTAAAAATAAAAATATATAGAGACAGATGAAACGCATGAAGTGCTAATATTTTTTTACCCAGGTTTTATTTTTTAAAAATGAATTGCTTTGAACACTAAGATCAACCTGTGGATCGATAAATTCGCGTGAGCCGCTTCCATTAAGCGTTACATAACTTTGCGCCCTAATGATGGGATCTTTTAATCCTTGTTTAATAAATTCTTTTTTTAAAAATTTAGCATAATCTATCATCATATCCGGTTGAGTTGCCATCATTTTTTCCTGCATGTAAGTCAGGTATTTTTTATTGTCCACTTCAATTTCGCCGCCCGATGTTCTATCATGTACATAAAAAAAAGCAGTGCCGGCTTTTTCCATTAACATAACCCGCCACGAGAAACGATACCCCTGCTCGGTCCAATATAAATTACCAGGATACATTAAATAACGAAACGGAAGTATTAATTGAATAACAAAGTGAAGTGTTACAATAAAAATAAATGGTTTAAGGAGAGAAGGTTTTGGTAAAAATGTTATTTGGTTATCGTTTAAAGAACGTTTAAATATTTTTTTGATGCTTTGAATTATTTTAATGTGAAAATTTTCAGTAAAGAAAATAGTGGTAAGGCAGATCATTATGTATGGGAACATGCCAATATTAAAAAATAATGAAGTGGCTAAATGAAAAACGATCACAAAAAAGTAAGCAGGTTTTACAAATCGTGGAATAAATAGAAAGAAAGGAATAAGTAGGTCATAAACACAGCCAAACCAACTAAAAAAGTAAGCGATCCATTCTTTGCTAAGTAAATTACCGATCAATGGCATTTCGCTGTGGGCGGGAAGCCACATCTTTAAAGGTTGGGCATTAAACAGCCAATCGTAATTAATTTTAGCAAGGCCTGCAAAAAAGTACACAATAAACACCTGGAACTTGATGATAAGAATAAAATAATTGGGGGTGTAAGTAGCAGCTATTTTTTTATTGAGTAATGAATCAATTGAAAAATAGCGGTTAGCCGGCAAAAAAATAATTAAAAAGCTGGCAATGCTTATAAAATAGTAATGGTTTAGATAATTTGTTTTATCTATCAGCTCAACATAAGTAAATCCTAAAAAAAACAGTAAAGCAGAACAGCGGTACAAAAACCCAAGTGCAATAAATAAGGCGGCAACAGCAAGTGCAATAAATAAAGCATACATCCCTGTTTCTCCCAATGGTTTTACCCATTCAAAACCATAGTAAGGAAAAAATAATTTTGGTTTAATGTACATGTCGTACACCCAACCTTTTGCCATAAATCTTAAAATAGAGGCAAGCATTAAAAAACCAAAGGCCATTCTAAAAACGGCCAATGGAGCAAGATGTACAGGTTTAAAAAAATATGATCTGATCTGGTTAATCACCGTCTCCGTCCTGGTAAGTAATAACAATTCCTAATGCCGATGGCATATCCGTTTTTAGTAACACTAATAATTTTACCATTTCAATGTAAGCAGCGTCTACAATTGACGTAGCGTTGTTAACAGATGATGATAAAGGTTCGGCAACAAGATCTAATTTTGCTTTTGCAACAGCGAACTGATTTTTTATGGCATCGTTTAATGTTTCAGAGCCATGCATTGCTTTCAAATGTTCAAGGTAATCGTCAAGACCTTTGCCATTTACACCTGATGCAGTGCGGCCAAGATAAACATCTTCAATATTTAATAAACATTCTTTTGCCAGTTTAACCGAAATATTGTTTGCGTAGAATGCTTCACATTTTTCTGGAAGTGTAACACCTAAAGATTTTTTTCCTAACGGAATTCCAACTTTAGCATTCTTTAAAAGATCAACTTCAAAATTAAGTTGATTGACCAATAAGCCCAATGAACTGCCAATTTGCGAACCTGTTGATGAAGTAAAGGTGTTTTTATAAGTACTGTTCCAATTATTTAAAATAGAATTTGTTTTTGTTTGTATTTCGCTTAAACAGGCAGTTGCATAGGCAATTCTGTTTGCAGCTTTTGTGTCTGTATCAAATAAAGCAATAAGCGAAGCATCTGTTTCATTTTTTCCAAAAAATAAATAATCTAAAGCCGGAAATCCTTTTGCATCAAGATTACTCACAGTTCCTAAATTATAGGAGCCGGAAGTAATGTTTGAGTTTATAGTAACAGTATTGGTAGGGTAGGTATTAAAATTTGAACGAACGATCTCTGACTCTGACGGGCCAAATTCAAACGTAGAAATGTGTTGAAATTTTGCTGTTGCCGTAATATATTTTTGACGAAGCGAAGTAAGATCACTAACAGATTTAGTTTGAATAAATGTGTTGAATGAATTTACTAAAGAGTCAATTGAAATTTTAAAAGATTGAAAATTGGGAACAATAACATTATCGGCATAGTTTGCAAGCATTGCCGGTTTATCAAAAGATGTATCTTCTTCGTCTTTTTTATCTATCTTTTTTTTATCGCAGGCAATAAAAAATAGGGTTGCTATAATAACGCTTATTAAAAAAATATTGTCTTTTAATTTCATGAATAATAGATAGTGTGCAAAGTTGCGATTTATAGCGGTTTATAACAATACCTCAAAAGCGGTATTTCTTATGTATGATAACTGACTATCAATAGTTTAACAAAATTATATTAGTAAAAAAAAGCGCTGATTTTATAGCGCTTTTTTATAGATTAAATTTTAAAATATTAAGGAATAAGGGAGGCGTTTAAACCAAACACGGTTTCTAATTTTGCAATTGCAAGATCTAGGTTTGCAGTTGGCATATTGTAAAGGTTCGTTCCAAAATAACCAAGTAATGTTGTAATATCTGCATTAGATATGGTTTTGTTAGGGTTGTATTGAAATGCTGCCACAAAACCCCAGCCTTCAGATAAATTGTGATGTAATGTTGCAGGATCTGATAAATTATTTTTTGCACCTTTTAAATAACTGATGCATTTTGCAGCGGCAACTTTTTCCCAGTTATTAATAACTGCTGTACGCGCTGCGTTACGTCCCACAGTATCCTTATTAACAATTGCTGCGCGCCCTTTTAAAAATGCATTCATAATTAAAGCGTTTGAACCAATGGCAACGTTTACCGAATTGCAATAGCTTCCCCAGTTTTTAAGTCCTGTTAAGTTTGTTGGAAAATCAACTGGTACACCAAAATAACCAAAGGCTTCGTCCCATGCTCTTTCTTGTGCAGTTGCGCCGTTTACTAAAGTTAAAGTAGTATTATCAAGAGCCCCTATTGTTGAAAGGATTGTTGTTGCCTGATGATAGAATACTGCACCCATAAGTCCTTTTTCTGCATATTCTTTATATTCAAAACCGTTCCCATTAACTAAAATAGCTCTTGCAGGAGAAACTAATTTTCCTTTTACACCACTTGAAGCAGTTGTAGTGGTTGGATTTGCAGCAGCAGCAATACTTGCAAGTTGTGCATCATCAAAGTTAGCTTCTAATAATGTTTGAAAAGAAAATGTGTTGCCGGTTTTATCTTTCAATTGAATACCGCTCGCGTTAAGTCCCGCACCTGTAAAAAAATTGTTTACGTTCGCATACATATCCTTTAATTGCTGAGCGCTTATAGTTGGTTGCGTAGCGGTTGTCATTGTATGTGTTGAACGAATATAAGTAGTTAGTTCACCAAGCATAGCGATACGTTGTGTTGAAGTAATGGTTGCGCTACTATTTGTAAAATTGTAAGATGTAGGTATAGTATAGGTTGGTGTTGTAGGAACCGGTGCCGGTTCTGGTGTTGGTTCTGGTTCTTTTGTGTCTTTTTTGCAACTGCTAAAAGCTAGTAAGCCTGCAAGTGTCAGTGTACTTAGATAATTTAAGTTTTTCATATAAGGGTTTAATTAAATAGTTTATTAATATGGTACAAATATCTTATTTAGATTAAGTCTAAACAATACCTAAAAAGAGGTATTTTAAAAAACAGCAGAAAATAAAAAGCCTCTTTATTAATTTAAAGAGGCTTTTATAAATAATTATAGAAAAATAATTAAGCTAATACCTGACGTGAAATTACTATACGCTGTACTTCGCTGGTGCCTTCATATATCTGTGTGATCTTTGCATCGCGCATTAAACGCTCAACATGATATTCTTTTACGTAACCATAACCACCGTGTACCTGAACAGCTTCTGTTGTTACCCACATGGCAGTTTCGCTGGCGAATACTTTTGCCATTGCACTTTCTTTATCTAATGGTAAATGTTGGTCTTTTAACCAGGCCGATCTGAAGATCAATAAACGTGAAGCTTCAATACGTGTTGCCATATCGGCTAATTTAAATTGTATAGCCTGGTGATTACAAATTTCTTTTCCAAACGCCTTACGTTCTTTTGAATATGCTAATGCTAATTCATATGCGCCACTTGCAATTCCTAAAGCCTGTGAGGCAATACCAATACGTCCGCCGCTTAATGTTTTCATGGCGAATTTAAAACCAAACCCATCTTCGCCAATACGATTTTCTTTTGGTACTTTAACATTATCAAACATTAATGAATGCGTATCGCTACCACGGATCCCCATTTTATTTTCTTTTGGTCCAATTGTAAATCCTGGTAAACCTTTTTCTACAATTAGGGCATTAATACCGCGATGTCCGGCTTCTACATTTGTTTGTGCAATTACTAAATAAGTAGATGCGCTGCTACCATTGGTGATCCAATTTTTTGTTCCGTTCAATAAATAATGGTCGCCCATATCAATAGCGGTAGTTCTTTGAGATGTTGCATCAGATCCCGCTTCAGGTTCTGATAAACAAAACGCTCCTATCTTTTCTCCTTTTGCTAAAGGCACTAAATATTTTTGTTTTTGTTCTTCGTTTCCAAATGTTTCCAAACCCCAGCAAACTAATGAATTGTTTACACTCATTACAACACTGGCAGAAGCATCTATTTTAGAGATCTCCTCCATTGCTAAAACATAAGAAATGGCGTCCATACCACCACCGCCGTACTTAGGATCAACCATCATACCCATAAATCCAAGCTCACCCATTTTTTTAATTTGCTCGGCTGGAAATTTCTGGTGCTCATCGCGTTCTATCACACCCGGCTTTAATTCAGTTTGCGCAAACTCACGTGCCGCTTTTTGGATCATTAAGTGCTCTTCAGATAATTCAAAATGCATTATATTTATGTTTTAAGGTTTATACTATTTTTTGTAACCTTGCAAATATATACGATTTAAGCTACCAAAGCAACAAAATTGAACAAAGGAAACACACATAAAATGACCATTTTAGGCCTGATGAGCGGTACCTCGTTGGATGGGCTCGACCTTGCTCTATGTGAGTTTGAAAGCAAAAACGGTAAATTTAAATACAGGATCTTAAAGGCAGAAACAGTTACCTATACGCAATTGTGTGCCAGCACTTTAAAGCAGGTGCATAGCTTTAAAGCCTTGCAATACGCTTCAATTAATGCTTCTTATGGAAAACTGATAGGCGAAGAAATAAACAAATTTTTAAAGAAGACCATTAGAAAACCAAAGGCCATTGCCTCTCACGGACACACCGTTTTTCACAAACCGGAATTGGGATTTAGTACACAAATTGGTTGCGGGGCAACCATTGCGGCCATAACAAAAATAACCACAGTTTGCGATTTTAGAAGTTTGGATGTTGCTAATGGCGGACAAGGTGCGCCTTTAGTGCCAATTGGCGATAAATTATTGTTTGGAAATTACGATGCCTGTTTAAATATTGGTGGCATCGCAAATATCTCTTTCGATAAAAAAGGAAAACGCATTGCCTATGATATTTGCGAAGCTAATATGTTCTTAAATTATTTAGCTGAAAGAACAGGCAAAGCTTTTGATAAAGATGGAAAAATAGCGCGATCAGGAAAAGTAAATACAAAACTTTTAAAAGAACTAAATGCGTTAGAGTATTATTCAAAAACAGGTGCAAAATCTATTGGCAGAGAGTGGTTTGCTGAAAATATTTTAAAACGCATTGATAAAAGCAGGGTAGAACCAAATAATTTATTGGCAACCGCAACAGAACATGTGGCACAAATAATTGCTAATGATCTTAATAAAAATAAAATTCAAAAGGTTTTAGTAACGGGCGGTGGCGCTTTTAATAAATATTTAATGGAGCTGATAAGTGAAAAAACAAAAGCTGAAATTATTATCCCAGATACACAAACAATTAATTTTAAAGAAGCGTTGATCTTTGCTTTTTTAGGTTATTTACGTTTGAATGAACAAACAAATACTTTAAGTTCTGTTACGGGGGCTAAGAGTGATAGTGTGGGGGGAGCGGTTTATCTTTCAGTCGGCGGTCGTTAGTTGACAGTCAATAGTCTTTAGTCTTGTGTCTTGAATCTTTAGTCCCTTTATAATTTCAGTTCCACAAACGGATCCCAATACAATTTTTTAAAATCAACCACTTTATCATCTTTCACTTTTATTTTTTCTTTCTCTAATAACTCCTGCATTTGATAAGGTGTATCAAAATGATGTTTACCTGTTAACAAACCATTTCTATTTACAACTCTATGTGCCGGCACTTTAGGTTTTATATTGTGTGCACCATTCATGGCATAACCAACCACGCGTGAAGATGATTTTGCGCCGAGGTATGCTGCAATAGCACCATAGCTTGTAACCCTGCCTTTTGGTATTAAACGCACCACCTGGTAAACCATTTGGAAAAAATCTTTCTCAGCCATTTTATATTCTTATTCCAATTAGGCAAACATCGTCTATCTGTTCAAGGTCGCCTTGCCATTCTGTTAATGCTACTTCTAATTTTTGTTTTATTACTTTCATGTCTTCAGAAGAATGTTTCATTAATAATTCTTCCAGGCGCTTATACATGAATTTTTTGCCTTGTCTGTATAAATTACCATGTATGAGTGCGGTTGGTCCGCCAAACTGGTCGGCATACCCATCTGTGAACATCACAATTACATCTCCTTTTTTAAGATCTATTTCTGTATTCTTAAAAACATGTTTGCGCATATCCACATCGGCGCTAATTGGTTGTTTATCGGCTTTTATTACCTGCAAAATACTATCGCGAATTAAATAAATGCTATTGTTGGCACCTGCAAAATTTAATTTCAAATTTTTGCGATCAATTTCAATCAAGCT
>JAUXSA010000032.1 GCA_030681615.1 Bacteroidota bacterium | reverse complement strand
TAAACATGGAATATTCTAAAATAATTTTAGGCAAGGGAAAAGAGTTTTCGTTGCAACGCATGCATCCCTGGGTATTTTCGGGGGCTATTGCAAAAAAGGATAGCAACCTGGCAGATGGCGATATTGTGGAGATCTATTCGCAGCAGAACCAGTTCTTAGGTATGGGCTACTATTCTGGCGGGGGAAGCATTTCGGTAAGGATCATTTCATTTGAAAAAACAATCATCAACGAAGATTTTTGGTTCGAAAAAATAAATAAAGCTTACAAATACCGTTTACATTTAAATATATTGAACGAAAGTACAAATGTGTGCCGTCTTTTCTTTGGCGAGGGAGATGGTGTACCCGGCCTGATATTGGACTATTACGACGGACATGTTGTTTTTCAATCACATTCATGGGGCGTGTACCTGCAAAAAGATAATATTGTTACCGCTACAAAAAAAGTTTTAGGCACTTCTTTAAAAAGCATGTACGATAAAAGCGCAGAGACACTTAATAAACATCATGCCGAAAAAACACAGAACGGTTTTATTATTGGTAGTCTTGAAGGTGATATCATCGTGAAAGAAAACAATCATTTATTCAAGATCGATTTTATTAACGGTCAAAAAACGGGTTTCTTTATAGACCAGCGAGACAATAGAAAATTATTAGGAGATTATAGTAAAGGCAAGAATGTATTAAATACATTTTGTTACACCGGCGGTTTTTCTGTTTACGCGGCTGCCGCAGGCGCTACAACAGTGCATTCGGTAGATTCGAGTCAAAGTGCTATCGATCTTTGCGATAAAAATATTGAATTAAATAAAGTACAAAACCATCAGAGTTTTGCTGTAGATACATTTGAATTTTTAAAGGATAAACAAAATGTATATGATGTGATCGTATTAGATCCACCTGCATTTGCAAAGAGCCGCGATAGCAAACACAATGCCGTTATTGGCTACAAACGTTTGAACGCTTTAGCTATAAAACTAATAAAACCAAATGGCATTATTTTTACCTTTAGCTGTAGTGGCGTGGTTGATAAATATTTGTTCTATAATACCATTACTGCCGCAGCCATAGAAGCCAGGCGAAATATCAAAATCCTGCATTATATGATCCAACCGGCCGATCACCCTGTAACACCCTGGTTTGCCGAAGGTGAATATTTAAAAGGTATGGTGCTTTGGGTTGAATAGCTATCAGATTTAGTCCCGATAGCTATCTGGATTAGTTTTTAGTCGACAGCCTTAAACTTTAACGAGATTTAATTGTTGTCTGCAAAAAGAAGCCGTAAATTTACACCGCATGATATTACCCAATCATAATCCGCAATCACTATTAAATAGTTCGTTGTATTCAGACCCTTTAAAAGCCATTGCAAAAAAGATCTTTAATAACGAACGGATAACTTTTGAGGATGGCGTTTTGCTTTATAAAGAAGCTGAATTGGGTTTTTTAGGAACACTTGCCAATTACATTCGCGAAAAAAAGAATGGCAATTACGTTTACTTCAATCATAATTTTCATGTTGAGCCAACTAATGTTTGTGTTTATTCATGCGCGTTCTGCTCTTACTCTCGTTTAATAAAGCACCGCGACCAGGGTTGGGAATTATCTGTTGATCAAATATTAGATATTATAAAAAAATATGATGGACAGGCTGTTACCGAAGTACATATAACGGGCGGCGTTGTGCCAAAACAAGATCTTTCTTTTTATACCGAATTATTTCGTCAAATAAAAAAACACCGTCCTGACCTACACATTAAAGCACTTACCCCTGTTGAGTTTCATTACATCTTTAAAAAAGCAAAAGTAACTTACGAAGAAGGTTTAAAATTAATGACAGAAGCCGGATTGGATAGTTTACCCGGTGGTGGTGCCGAAATTTTTGATGAAGCCATTCGCGATAAAATAGCCGGTGGAAAATGCTGTACCGAAGAATGGCTTTCTATTCACGAGATCTGGCATAATATGGGCAAACATTCAAACGCTACAATGTTGTATGGACATATTGAAACATTTGAACACCGTGTTGACCACATGGACAGGCTTAGGAAATTACAGGACAAGACGAATGGTTTTAATGCGTTCATTCCTTTAAAATTCAGGAACAAAGAGAACGAAATGTCGGATGTACCTGAAGTAAGTGTGATAGAAGATCTCCGTAACTACGCTATCTCACGCATTTATTTAGATAATTTTCCGCACATAAAAGCCTATTGGGCCATGATAGGAAGAAACACTGCACAGCTATCGCTGAATTTTGGAACAGATGATCTTGACGGAACTATTGATGACACAACAAAGATCTACAGCATGGCCGGCTCTGAAGAACAAAACCCAAAACTAACCACCCAAGAGTTGGTAGATATGATAAAGGCCGTTGGCCGCACACCAGTTGAAAGAGATACACTTTACAACGTAGTAAAAGAATTTACAACAACCTGATAACCGTTATTAATAAATATTTTATGAAAAAAATAGTTACACTTATTATTCTCACTTTATTTTTTAATTCACAAGCGCAAGAACCGCTCATTTTACAACCAATGAAACAGGATTCTGTTGCGCCGTCAAAAAAAGATACATCCTGGAAAACTTCAGGATTTTTTGGCGTTAATTTTAGTCAAACCGCTTTAAGCAACTGGCAGGGCGGCGGACAGGATAATTTTGCTGTAAATTCAATCTTAAACCTTCAGGCCAATTATGTTAAAGGTAAACATTCGTGGATAAATAAATTAGATGCGCAATATGGTTTGATAAGGACAGGCGATGATAAATTATTTAAAAAGAATATTGATCAACTGTTTGCTTTATCAAAATATAATCTAGATGCTTTTAATAAATACTGGTTTTATGCTTTACAGGCCGATTACCGTACTCAATTTGCACCCGGCTATAATTATTCAGGCGATTCTATTGTTGGAACAGCAAGATCCGATTTTAACTCACCCGGATATATACAATTAGCCTTAGGTTTAGATTTTAAACCTACTAATTATTTTTCTGCAACCTTTGCGCCCATTGCCGGAAAAGTTACTATTGTAAACCGACAGTATTTAGCAGATGAAGGCGCTTACGGAGTTGAAAAAGCGGTTTTAGATAGTTCCGGGGCTGTTGTTACTCATGGTAAAAGAATAAGAACAGAATTTGGAGGACGCGTAATTTTAAAATTTAAAAAAGACATTTTTAAAAATGTAAATCTCGATTCATATTTAGATCTATTTTCAAGTTACGGAAACAATCCCGGCAACATAGATGTTGTGTTTAATAACCTTCTTACATTTAAGATAAATAAATATTTTACAGCAAATGTTATTTCACAAATACTTTATGATGATGACGTAATTACAGTAAGAGATTGGAACAAGGATGGAAAATACGACAATGCAAACGATATTTATGGTCCAAGGGTACAAATGCTTACCACCCTCGCCATAGGCTTTGGATATAAGTTTTAATTTGTTTTAAA
>JAUXSA010000030.1 GCA_030681615.1 Bacteroidota bacterium | reverse complement strand
ATTAAAATAATAATAAACGTGATAAACATCCATGTTTGCCACCATGCGGGTAATATTGTAACCGAAAGGGTTGCCGGGTGATAACTCCAATAACCATCATTATTTTTTGCAGAAACAAGAAAGCGATAAGTGCCTGGCGGAAGTGTTCTATAGTTAACTGAAGTATAATGAGTATATATCCAATTCGAATCTATTCCATCCATCTTATATTTATATTCAATATTGCCTTCATCCTTATATGATAACCCAATATAGTTGATGGTTAAGTAATTCTGATCGTATGTTAACTTCATTAGATCTTCTTTTCTACGCAAGCTATCATTTACCAAAGTTTGAATTATATAAACCGGTGGGGGGAACTTGTTAGGTTTTATATTTGCAACATCAAAAACTGAAACCCCGTTATTATGGGTTAGCCATAATTTATTATTGTGTTTTAAAATCATATTCACCTCATTGGTCAATAAACCATTTTTTGAATAAAAATTATCTATACTATATGTATCGTCTCCATGAATTAAAATCCTTGATAGACCTTTATTTGTTCCAACCCATACCGCATTTGAATCAACAAATAAACACCTGCACATATTGCCCGCCAAACCCTGCTTTTCAATGATCTGTATCGTTTTATTTCTTTTTTTTACTATTACACCCCCGCCTCTTGTCGCTATCCAAATACTTTTATCAGAGGCTTCACAAATGTCAGAAGCTCTAATCGAAAATAACTCATCCTTAAACCCCAGATATGTTAATTCTTTATTTTTATATGTATAAACTCCGTTAAAAGCACTTAGCCATATAGAACCTTCGCTATCTTCAAAAATATTATCTGTGCGTGTCTTTAATAGAAAGGAGTCTGTTTTTTTAAAAGATCGGTTGACATCATATTTAATGATTTGATTATAATTTAAGATCCAAATATTACCATCCTTGCTTTTGATGCATTTTTTAAGAGGAGTGTTTTTAAATTTGGGGATAATCTTTAAAGTGCTACTATTAAGATTGTATAAACCCAACATTGATGTGACAAGTGTTTTATTATCATAGCTTGAAATACTTGTTAATCGTTTAGATTGAGCATAATCATTTGTCTTATATTGATTTAATATTTTATGAACTGTATCACGATATAAAATACTTACCGAACCATCTAAATGCCCAATTGCCAAATTTGTATCACAAAGTCCGAGACAGGTGATCTTGGTTTCTGGAACGCCGTTTTGCGATGTATAATAAAGAAAGTTACGGTGGGGGATATAAAAAAGGCCTTGACCTTCGGTTGCTAACCATAAGCCGTTTTCTTTATCAGTGCAAACACTTGTAACAATTTTATTTTTAAGTTGAGTTATAGATCTTATTTTTTTAAAATTATTACTCGAATAAAAAGAAATACCGTTGTAAGTGCTTACTATAAAAGATTTATTTTGATCCTCATACAGGTTTATGGCAATCGCATCAACTTGCTCTTGCCGGATAATACCTTTAGAGTTGAACTGAATTAATTTTTTATTTAATGATGCCAGATATGTTCTATCTTTTAACTGAATTAAATAAAAACGCAAATAGTTTTTTTCTTTATTCTCGATCTTTGGATCGAATGTAAACACCAGTTTTGCTTGTTTCGTATATTGTGTAATTGTATAATTTTCTATATCATTACCACCATATATTAAACCATAATTATCTATATTAAAAAAATATTTTCCTCCAGGCATTTCTATTTTCTTTAAATCACCTGCGCGCCAACCGGGATTTATCTTAATAAAAAAATTATTGGTTACACCCAGCCAGATAGTGTCACCCCTATCTACAACCATCGAATTAATGAAGTTCTTATTTATTAACTTTTCTAATGTATCGTTACAGGGTATTGTATGGATCTTATCATTTTTATAATAAGATAATTTTCCTGACATTGAACGAAACCAAAGCCTGTTCTTTTTATCTTCATATATTCCAAAAACAGTGTTATCTGGTAAACCATTTTCAGTACTAAAATTTTTAAATTCATAACCATTAAACCTGCTTACACCCATATCGCCATTGGCCCAGATAAAGCCTTTAGAGTCCTGCATTACCCCATATATTTCAGAACTTGACAAGCCATCTTTTACATTATAATTCACCAATTTATCAAACTGACCATATACAACCTGCGTCATGCATAAAGCAATTAACAAACTACGTATGAAATTTCCAGCCATTTAAATTTTAAATAAAAAGTATACTAAGCTAGGATTTAAAAAATAAAAAAATACAACAAATGTTTATTTTTACTTACTTTTAAGGAAATAAAAAATAATTATGGCCAAAACAAAGATCACAGTAAATAACAACGGTTCCATTCGCTTAGAAGGCGATTTTGAGATAGTGGACAAGAACGGAAATATTTATGACCTTAACGGAAGAGAAATTGTTTCCATCTGTCGTTGCGGCCTTTCAAAGAACAAACCTTTTTGCGACGGCTCGCACAACGGTCACTTTGAGCATGAAGCAATTGCTTTTGCCTTGCCTCCAAAAAAATAATTACTATTAGTTAAATTTAGTATATCAGCTGTACAAAGGCGCGATATACATTTTCTTCACCTTCAATAATTACTTTTAATAAATAAAAATAGGTTCCGGCTGGTAAAACTCCTGATCCTGTTTTACCTGTGGCATTAGAAGAACCATTCCAATCGTTCTTATAACTCTTCATGCCATAAACCTGATTACCCCAACGGTTAAAGATCAACAGTTCATTATCAGGAAAAAATTCTATATTTTCGATATTAAAAAAATCGTTATGTCCATCTCCATTGGGAGTAAGAACTTCCGAAATTTTAATACTCTTAATATTTACTTTAATTATTATATCTGTAGTATCAGAACAAAAGCCATTCGAAACAATTAATGTTACAGTGTACGTTCCGGGTTGATTAAATGTATTACTAGGATCATAAACACCCGTACCATTTCCGTCACCAAATGTCCAGTTTATAGAATTACTGGGATTTACGCCTGTACTTGTATTTGTAAATTGAATAGATAATGGTGGTGGCCCAGATAAAGTAGAACTTGAAATACCGGCTACTACATTATAATAATTAGCAATTACCGGAGTTACAGAACTTGTGCAACCATTTAAAATACCTTGTGCATAAAATGTATAAGTGCCAAACGCTCCAAAAGTTGGGATAAATGTATTTGTATTAGAAGCTAAGGAGGTTGTTAAACCCAGATCCTGAAACCAATTAACAACAACATTGCTCCCAAAATTTGCATTTAATATTACATTTTGACCCAGGCAAGCTAAACCTCCATTACTACTTATTAGGCCCGGTGTTGGATTTATAAAAACTACAGTGGTATCTGAGTTACTGCAATTATTATTGTCAATTACCGTCAAAGTATAAATGCCTGAAGCATTTATTTGAGCATTTGTAATAACCGGATTTTGAATTGAAGAGGTAAAATTATTTGGGCCGTTCCAACTATATGATACAGCAGCTGAGCTGCCAAATAAATTAATCGTACTTCCGGTACAAAACGTATTTGTTGCTGCACCGGCATTTGCATTTACTGCGCTTAAAGAATATACAAAAGCCGGAACAACAAGCGCAGACTGGCAGCCATTATTATCGGTTACAGTAACGGTATAATTACCTGAGTTAGCGGAAGACGCATTGATCAAATTTTGTGTACTTCCAACCGCAGAGTAAGAAAGAGGTCCTACCCAACTATAAGTGGTGATGTTGTTACCGTTTGCAGTTAACTGAATTGTAGAGTTACTGCAAACACTTGCAGAATTTGCCGATGCTGTAAATACGGGTAGTGAATTTACTGCTACTGTAATTACTGTATTGCTGCTGCAACCTGTTATTGTATTTGTTGTTACAACACTATACGCACCCGAGCTCAAAGTGCTACTTGGAGAAACAGTAGGGTTTTGTACAAAAGAATTGAAGCCATTTGGCCCACTCCATACATAATTGTTTCCGCCGACTGCATTTAAATTAATTGCATTTCCAGAACAAACAGCAGTGTTGGAAGCAAACGCATTTAACACAGGGTTTGAATTGATAGTGATTGAAATATTAGTCGTGCCGCTGCAACTGGCAGCATTTGTTACCACCAGTTGGTATAAACCTGATGCGGCTGCGGTTACAGGTGTAATAGTTGGATTTTGAATGGAAGAAGAAAAACTGTTTGGCCCGCTCCAATTATATGTGTTTGCACTCGATGCAAATAATAAAACAGTACCGCCTGCGCAATAATTTGTAAAAGACGAATTAGCAACAGGCACCGGGTTATTATTTACGGTAACAGATACATTTGTGGCAACACCACTGCAACCTGAAGAAGTGGCATATACCGAATAAATTCCGCTCATTAAATTTGTGGCACCAGGCAATGTTGGATTTTGTGCAGTAGAAGAAAAACTATTAGGCCCGCTCCAATTAAAAGTTGCCAGAGATGTAGATGAAGTTGCGAATAAATTGATAGTATTGCCAACACACAATTGCGATGAGGCCGCACTGGCTGTTGGCGCAGAAGGTGCTCCAGGATTGATAATTGAATATGGCCCAAAATTATTAAAACAACCTAGTCCATCTTTTACCAATAAATTATAGGTACCAGCTGGTTGTGTGTTTAAGTTTGGTGAATTGCCAACTACCGCACTCGAACCGTTTGTCCAAGTATACGTTAAAGAAGGGGAACCATTAATACTAACGTTAGTTATTGAACCTGTTGGAGGCGCTGGTGAACAATTGCTTGGTGAGATACTTGGAGTACTCACAATTTGCGGTATTGCAAAAACAGTAATATTTGAAACAGAAGTATTTGTACATCCTGTTACCGCGGTACCCGTTACCGTGTAGGAAGTGGAAGTTGTTGGCGATACAACAATATTCGGACCATTAGCGCTTGTGCTCCAGGTATATGTATTTCCCCCACCCGCAGTTAAAGTGGCATTGCTGTTGGAGCATAATGTTGAAGAATTGACCGAAACAATAGGCAATGCATTTACACTTACCTGCGAAATTGACATATTAGTACAAGAATTTGCAGCTGTACCAATTACAGTATAATTTGTAGTAGATAAAGGAGATACAACCGTTGAATTTGTTGTAGAGCTATTGCTCCAAACATAACTTACTCCCCCGCTGGCAGTAACTGTTCCCGGGTTGCCGGCACAAATTGTAGCTGATGTTGAATTAATTGTAGGTAAACTATTTACGCCAACGTTTAATGTAGAAGAGGCTGAACAGCTAAAACCGTTCGTTGCTGTAACAGTATAAACTGTAGCGGAGGCAGGTGTTACAGAGATCGCTGCACTAGTTGCGCCCGTATTCCATAAATAGGTACCGCCACCGCTTGCCGTTAATACAGCGCTTGAACCGGCACAAATAGTGGGTGAAGAAGCACTAACGGAAGTAGATGGTACAGGATTAACATTTATAGTTGTTACAGTTGAATTAACACAACCCTGTGAACTTGTTCCAGTTAATGTATAACTTGTATTTGTTGAAGGCGATACACTTATAGTTGCTGTTGTTGGCCCTGTGTTCCATGTATATGTAGACGCTCCGCTTCCTGTTAAAATAGTAGTTTGTGTACCGCATGTATTTATTGCACTTCCTGCATTGATTAAAACAGAAGGCAACGGATTTACTGTTATTTGTTTGGTTAATGTTTGTTTAAAACCGCACACGCCTCCCGCAATTAAGGTATAGGTAATAGTACTGCCAGGATTTACAACTATACTTGTTGCATTTGAACCACTGGGTAACCAGGTATAGCTACTTGCTCCTGCCGGGCCAGTTAAAGTTACACTCCCGCCAGGACAAATTGAACTGGATGTTGCAGCAATATTAGCGAATGAAACACCTGTTAATGCACTGATACTATAATTACAAATATCACCTGCATAACCGTCTATCATTAAATAATATGTATTACCTACAACCAAACCGGTTGCGTTTATAGTAAACGTGCTACTCCCCTCTTTAAAATCAGATACCGGGGTAAAACTACAACAGGCAGAACCCGCACTGAAAATTTGCATTTGTAAACCTCCGCTTGGATAATTACCTACCCAACAGTTTCCCACAATAACTTTAAATGAGGCATTGGCAGCAGCCGCT
>JAUXSA010000029.1 GCA_030681615.1 Bacteroidota bacterium | reverse complement strand
GTTAAACTATTGCAGTATTTTTTTGAAAGATCCATGTGATAATCAGAGAGAGCAAAGATAAGAAAAGAAACCGGTTTTTTGAGGACCTAACTTCTCAATAAATTCGAATTTATTGGAATAATTTAAGAAATATTGAATTCTTGAATGCGAATTAATTTTATATCTTTGAAATACGCCATGGAAGAAGAGAATAAAAATAAAGAAGTGAATGAACCTCGCGCTTTGTATAAAAGTAAAGAGATTAAAATTTATTCCAGTTTTGAAGAAGCTGCCGAGGCGGAAGCATTTTATGTTGCAAATCAGGATCCAATTGAAAGAATAAGAGAAACTGTTCAATTAATTCTGAAAGTATTTCCTATAAATGAGAAAATTCCAAACACCGATAAAATATACATAGACAGATCATGAATATTTTTATTGAGACCCACCAAAAATTATTAGAGGCTCTTACAAGACACAAGGTTACATTTCTTTTAATAGGTGGATACGCAGTTATATTCCACGGCTATAAAAGAAGTACTGGCGACATGGATATTTGGTTAAAACCTGACAACGAAAATAAATTAAAACTACTGGAAGTATTAAAAGAGTTTGAGTTTAATAAAGAAGGGATTAAACATATATCAGAATTAGATTTTACAACACACCTTGCTTTTCATTTTTGGGAAGAACCAGAGCGTGTTGATTGTTTGACTCAAATTAGCAATGTGGGTTTTACAGAAGCATACGCTCAAAAAGTAATCGCTGAAATTGAAGGTATTCAAGTTCCATTTATTCATTATACTCATTTAGTTATGTCAAAAATCACATCAGATAGGCTAAAAGACAAAGCAGATGTGGAAGAATTACAAAAAGTGAATCTTCACAAACCAAAGGAATAAAACTACTTAATCGCTTTAGCTATTCTCCGAGAGATAGGCACCCATACCCTTCTACCAACATCCTTAGCCAGTTCGTTGCAAATATCATCGGCCAATAATTTGGTGCGGTAATTTGTATGATCTTTATTTGAACCCATTACCAGATCGCCAAGATCGCGATTGTTCTTTAATTTTTCGGAGCGGCTTTTTGAATTATAACAGTTACTTAGCTTTTTAGTTTTATTCTTTACATCGGTAATTTCAACTTCAGCACTGCAGTCTATTGTATTTAAAACCATTTCCTGTCCGTTGTACGGTGATTTTTCGTCCGAGATCTTTTCCACTTTTGAACTCTCAGTAATGTTGAGGGAAATAATTTTCACTATAAAATCTGCTCCGGCCTCTTCATTTTTAAATGTTACGTTTCTTGTGATCTTAGCCTCACTTTCAAAATTTTTTAAAAAATCGGAAGCCAATTGTTCTTGCGATAAACCGTTAACATATTTAGAATTAAAAGCCGTTGAATTTATTCTAACAGGTACTGATGTATCTGTCATTGCCACAACAACCGGTTTAGAAATGCTTTTTTTGAATAATGTACATCCAAATAATCCAAACATACAAATAAGTGCAAGAACGATCCTCTTAAAAATTTTCATAGCTTTATTTATTTAATTTCTAATTCATCTACAAAGATAAAAGCCTCATCGCCTTTGCCAGGATGCCCATCCGGCAACTTACCAAAGTTTTTAGCTACAATTTTTAAATATCTTGCGCTGATCTTTTTCTGCAAGGCCTTTTCAAATTTATGTACCTGTACAGTGTAATCTTCAGGTTTTACCGTATAGGCCACAGTATCAACTAAAGTAAAGTACTTATTATCATGAGACGCATAAAAAGAAACTACTGTTGGAAAGATTATCCAAGAGCGGCTATCCTGCAAACAATTTAAACTCAGTTGATCGATCTCCTTATTTGTTTTAAGATCAAGTACACATTCAAAATTCTGATATTGGAAACCAAGCCAGTTACCTTTACGCCAATCACTATCACCATAAATACCATCAATTAAAGTTTGAGCGCTGTCTGCAGTATACTGTTGATTTGGTTTAGAAATTAATTTTATATCGTAATTGTATTTTAATTTAAAGAAGTTTGCCTCAGTAACAACACTACTCTCTTTCTTGCCAAAAACTTTTGCTTTTACCACACAATTCTTATCAATAAAAAATGGTTTTGTATATAATTTAGAAGTTAACTTTGGTTCAGTTCCATCAAGGGTGTAAACTATTTTTGCAGAACCTGTATTGATCGCCTGTATACTTATTTCAACTTTTTCTTTAAAGACCTGCGAGCTGGAAATTATAACGGGCGCAGGCACAATAGAAACAGTTTCCATTTTTGAAACCGGTATATTGATTCCATTACCATATCTATTTGTTGTGTCGGTAGGTGAAGTATAATCAAAATTCATTTTTCCACCACTCATTATCATTGAATGTTCAATGGCTGACAAAAGATGTTTTTTATTATTTAAGGTATAACCATTTATTACGTCTTCATTATTTCGCTGGTTGGTAATTACAAATGTTTTACCATTCTCTAAATTAATCGTTACGCTCTTAAAAAGTGGTGCTCCCAAAACATATTGCTTAGAACCCGGACAAAAAGGATACATTCCAATAGCGCTGAATACATACCAGGCACTCATTTGTCCGCAATCTTCGTTACCAATTAAACCATCCGGTGTATTTTTATAGAAATTCTTATTTATCTGTTGAATAACCCGAACTGTTTTTTGGGGTTTGCCAACAAAATTATAAAGGTAGGCCATGTGGTGACTCGGCTCATTGCCATGCGCATACT
>JAUXSA010000028.1 GCA_030681615.1 Bacteroidota bacterium | reverse complement strand
AAAAAATATTTTGGTAAAAATTTCAGAGACAAAAACCCTTTCAATTGGAAAGAAGAATTTCCGGTATTTGCATTCATTAAAGCTCTCAACATCATCCCGTGACCATTGCCGCCGCCCGGACTTACTGCATAAGTTGCATTATGTACTGCGCAAGGCGAAGTTAAAAAACTATTATAGCTCAATGTGTTTGTTGCAACTGCTGTGAAATTAAATATCGCAGGAGTGTTCCACATATAATAATGCCATTTGGCTCCTGGTTTAGTTGTTTGACCACCTTTACCATAAGCAATATTATAATTCCAAAGATCACTGTTCATGGCATAACTGTTAAGCACCATGTAGTCAATAAAACTTGATTTATCTAAGCGGCTCATGGCTGTGGCATAGCGCGAAGCGTTATTCATTGGTTGTGTGGTTATCCAATCATAAACACTTGTCTTAAAATTATTTGAGAATGTTTTAACCGAACCATCTATATTATGGTAAAAAAGCATGTCTAAAGAATCTGGTGACTGCTTATTGTAATATCTTTCGTACTCTGTATCATAACATTCCCTTAAATCATAAACACCCTGATACTTGCCATTTATAAACGCTAAAACAGGTTTAATGTGTAGGGGGCTAACATTTAAATTATTTTTTGCAGCAAGCGATTGGTAAAATACATCCCTGATACCAGTACCAAATGCAACACCTGCATTTGTTGGAGAAGGAACAGACGAAAAACTTTCTATATCACCGCCCTTTAAATGCAGGGTATAGAATGATCGTCGGGGTGTTGTGCCCAAACCGGCAACGTTAAATATATCCCCTTCAAAATTACATCCAAAACCTCGTCGGTCATCTATGGTGATAAAAAATCCTTTTTGTTTTGTAAGCCAGGCTTCATTAGGTGGCCTGTTTATTTGCGCATATCCTTCTGTGACCTGAACTTCTTTGTCGTAATACTCCACGTGTATGTTTGGCCCGGGATTTATACCTCCTGAGTTAAACCAATTTGTATCAGCTTTATCAAGTGATAGAGAGACGACCCCAAACTCAGAGCTAAAATCATTATGTTCCTGATCCTGAAAATAGGTATTGGTCTGGCAAAAACTTGGTAAATAATCAGCAGTACATGTGGTAACAGGGGTTAATGTTGTGGGAAAGGTTACTGCTCTTACAACAGCGGTATTTACAATAATAATTGGGGTTAAAAAAGAATACAATGCATCGGTCATTGTTGGCACACTTCCATCAAGGGTGTAGTGAATCTCAAAACAACTGCCCGCGGAATCGGCGGCGCCACCTAAAAACACATCCACCTGATTTATGGGTGCTGACGGCGGATAGAACCCACCAGCGTTTACAGTATTGTTACTTATGGTAGCTGGCGTAAATGTTGGTATCGGACAATAATCTTTATAATAACTTCCCGGTAACATTGGGTTTGCTAAAGTAAACGAGTTGGTCGGATAAAGCCGCCAGGCAGCAATCCCTCGGTCAGCGTAATCTATCCGTCCCCTGGTATGATTAGCCATGGTCTTTTGAACAAATACGGAATCACGAATAACACCTTGAGAAGTTGACAAAATAAGCCATTGATTTTTACACTGATCCAAAGTGAAATTTGCATGGTAATTGTTATTAACAGTAACGTTCTTACCACTTAACCATATTGCCCTATGAGCGCCAATGGCCATTGTAAATGTGGAAGGAAAAGCCCATTTTTTTAAGTTGAACCGATCATTACTTAACCAGTACCCTGCTAAAGATACAGTGCCTGTATGCACATTGCGAAGTTCAACCCAGTCACTTTGGTTCCCGAAATTATCAACAACGCCAGAATAATTAGTAGCACAATATTCGTTCAAAGCAATAACTATACTTGATGTAACCACCTGGGCCTTAAGCCTTGTTACACCATTTAATAACAGTAATAAACTAAAAACTAAAATAAGTTTTCTTCTTAACATAATAAATTAACGTTTTAGTTCAAAAAATAAGTAAATCCAAATATACACATAAGTACGTAAAAACTAAAAAAAACGTTGGGTAGGGTACCATAATTATTAAATTGTTTTTGTTAATTACCAATTCAAAAGGCTAACTTTGCAGTTCTGATATGAGCGATATAATACATCACGAATGCGGCGTTGCACTTATTAGGTTGCTAAAGCCGCTTGAATACTACAAAACTAAGTATGGTTCGGCAAGGTATGGTTTGCACAAACTGTACCAGGTGATGGAAAAAATGATCAATCGCGGGCAAGACGGGGCCGGTGTTGCAACCATAAAATTTGATGCTAAACCAGGCACTACTTACCTTGACCGTTTAAGGTCCATAGAACCCAAGGCCACCCAGGATATTTTCGGCCAAATAAATAATTTATTCGTTAACGCTAATATCAACCATCCTGAAGAATACAAAAGTGCCAACTGGCAAAAAGAGAATATTCCATTTTTGGGCGAATTAATGCTGGGTCACCTGCGTTACGGCACTTTTGGCAAGAACAGCGTACACAGTTGCCACCCTTTTAAACGCCAGAATAACTGGATGAGCCGTAACCTGGTTGTTGCCGGTAATTTTAATTTAACCAATGTAGATGAGTTATATACGCATTTGGTAGAGCTTGGCCAGCACCCGGTAGAAAAGGCCGACACAGTAACGGTGATGGAAAAAATTGGTCACTTTTTAGATAAAGATAACGACCGTTTATTTAAAAAATTCAAAGAACAGAACGATAAAAATTTCGAGATAAGTAAACTTATACAGGCCAATATTGATGTGGCCGGGATCCTGCGAGAGAGTAGCAAACGTTGGGATGGTGGTTATGTTATGTGCGGTATGATAGGCCATGGCGATGCTTTTGTATTGCGCGATCCGAACGGTATCAGGCCTGGTTATTTTTATCAGGATGATGAAGTAATTGTGGTAGCCAGCGAAAGGCCCGTAATACAAACTGTTTTTAATGTGCCTTTTGAAAAAGTGCAGGAAATTAAACCGGGACATGCTATTATTATTAAAAAAGACGGAACACTTACTGAAGAAGAAATTATTGAACCACAAAAAAAATTATCCTGCTCGTTCGAACGTATTTATTTTAGCCGCGGTAACGATGCAGATATTTATAAAGAACGTAATCAGTTAGGAAGAAATTTAACGCAAAGTGTTTTAAAATCGGTTAACTACGATCTTGAAAATACAGTTTTCAGTTACATTCCCAATACTGCAGAAGTGGCATTTGGTGGGTTAATTGAAGGTTTAGATGACCACACAAATACATGGAAAGCCGAAGAGATCATAAAGTTGAACGGAAATTTATCAGGACCTGAATTAAAAAAAATATTAGCAACTCATCCACGCATTCATAAAGTTGTTTTAAAAGATGCCAAGCAACGCACTTTTATTACTGCCGATGAAGGCCGTGATAGCCTTGTGAATTTAGTGTACGATATTACTTACGGCACTGTAAAAAAAGGTGTTGATAGTTTGGTTATTCTGGATGATAGTATTGTAAGAGGTACTACTTTAAAACAAAGTATATTAAGTATTTTAGATCGTCTTGAACCTAAAAAAATAATTGTTGTCAGCTCTGCGCCGCAAATAAGATATCCTGATTGTTATGGTATTGATATGGCCGTGATGAGCAAATTTGTTGCCTTTGAAGCCGCCATTGCTTTACTAAAACAACAAGGTAAAGAAGCATTTATTAAAGATGTTTATGAGCGTGCTAAAAAAGAAGTTGAAAAACCAAAAGAAGAACAGGTAAATCTTGTAAAAGAAATTTATGCCGTTTTTTCTGCGGAACAGATCTCTGATAAAATTGCAGAATTAATAAAACCAAAAAATCTTAAAGCCGAATTAGTTCTTATTTACCAAAAACTGGATGGCTTACACAGTGCTTGTCCTGATAATTTAGGTGACTGGTATTTTAGTGGCAACTACCCTACTCCTGGTGGAAATAAAGTAAGTAATCAAGCCTTTGTAAATTATATGGAAGGTAATAACGCGAGAGCTTATTAAAGTTTTTTGCTTTTTACATCACGAACTCTATTAAATTGCTCTTGGCAATAGGAACCTCATTAAATTGCTCTTCGCATTCGAACCTCATTAAATTGCTCTTCGCATTCGAACCTCATTAAATTGCTCCTCGCAATCGAACCTCATTAAATTGCTCCTCGCATTCGAACCTCATTAAATTGCTCCTCGCATTCGAACCTCATTAAATTGCTCCTCGCAATTTAATCTTCTAACACACTTATTCTGTTCAGTCCGTCAATTTGAATCGTACGTTTGCCGGTACCTTTTTTAGGAACAGGAATAGTTGAAGTATATTCCTTTTTTGTTTTGGTGATGATCCTTATAAACTGATCGCCTGAATCAATTTTTTTATACTCTGTTGTTGACTGACGTTCTATATTTGCAAAAATGAGCTGCTGCTTACCAACAATTACTGTATCCAAAAGTTCGGTATTGTAATTGGTAACCCTTACTTCGTATCCTTTACCACATGCGGTTAACAAGATGCCTATGCACATTAAACCTGTAACAAAAAGAATTTTAATTTTTTTCATTTTTAAAAATTTTATAATTAAAACTTTCGATTCATTTCTCTTTCTATATCACGCTTTTTAATATCATCGCGCTTATCAAATTCTTTTTTTCCTTTGGCTAAAGCAATTTCCATTTTTGCAAAACCTTTATCATTAATAAATAACCGGGTTGGTATAACCGTTAAGCCCTGGTCTTTTACTTTTCTTAATAATTTGTTTAGTTCCTGCCTGCTTAAAAGCAATTTCCGTTCCCTTAAAGCCTCATGTTGATAAAAAGAAGCATCGGTGTATTCGGAAATATGGAGATTTTTCACGAATAATTCATCGTTCCTAAAATAACAATAACTGTCTGAAAGTCCCGCCTTTCCTTCACGGATAGACTTTATCTCGGTTCCTTTCAGCACCAAACCTGCCACTAAAGTATCTAAAAACTGATAATCAAACTTAGCCCTTCGGTTTTCAATGTTGATCGTATTGCTTAATTTAGCCACATAACAAAGTTACAATTAAAAATGCAAGATTCAGCCATTTTATTAAAAGCAGTTCCGATAAACGACATTGAAAAAGTGGCAGATCTGGCTAAAACAATTTGGGCAAAACATTACCCGTCTGTTATCGGACAAGAACAGGTTGATTACATGTTACAAAACATGTATAACCTCGAAAGTCTTTTAAAACAGGTGCATGAAAAAAACCAATTATTCTATTTTATAACAGCAAATAGTGAGATCATTGGATTCTTATCAGTAACACTTGAAGGCAAAGATCATTGGATGCTAAATAAATTATATGTTTTGGAAGAGAAGGCTGGAAAGGGAATTGGCACATTGATCTTAGAAGAATTAAAAAAACTCATTCAACCAAAAAAAATAAGTTTAACCGTTAACCGCAAAAATTATAAGTCCATTAATTTTTATTTTAAGAATGGATTTAAAATTGAATCAAATGCCGTTTTTGATATTGGAAATGGTTTCGTGATGGATGATTTTGTGATGGTATGGAACGCAGGCTAGTCGTTAGTCACAAGATTTTAGTTGTTAGTCAGAGCCGGAAACGCGAAAATTAGATACTAGGAATTTTTCCCTTCTAACATTTTTTCCAACGAAAACATTTCGTCGCGTAAACGCGCGGCTTCATTAAAATTCATTTCTTTAGCAGCGCGTAACATGGCAGATTTTGCTTTAGCAATTTGTTTTTTTAATTCATCCTGACTCATGTATTGAACTACCGGATCTGCTGCAATATCATACACTTCCGGCTCAACATAAACCTTTACCAGCTTGCCATCAATAGTAACTTCAGTGCCACTAAAGGTTGGTTGTAATAATTGTTTTCTGCCGGCTTGTATTGGTGTAATATTGTGTTTAAAATTATATTCGATCTGTTTTTTTCTTCTACGCTCCGTCTCTTCCATAGTTGCTTTCATGCTATCCGTAATTCTATCAGCATACATGATCACTCTTCCATTCACATTCCGCGCAGCCCTTCCAACAGTTTGCACTAAACTTCTTACATTCCTTAAAAAGCCTTCTTTGTCGGCGTCCAAAATAGCAACTAAACTTACTTCCGGAAGATCCAATCCTTCACGCAACAAATTAATTCCAATCAACACATCAAACATACCCACACGTAATTGGCGCAAAATTTCAACGCGTTCCAACGTATCTACTTCACTATGGATGTAACGGCAACGCACATTTAATTTGGTAAGATATTTTGTCAACTCCTCAGCCATACGTTTGGTTAAAGTAGTCACCAACACACGCTCATCTTTTTCAACCACTTTGTGGATCTCATCCAAAAGATCATCCACCTGGTTAGAGCATGGTCTTACTTCAATTAACGGATCCAAAATTCCAGTAGGACGGATCAATTGCTCTACCACAATCCCGCCTGCTTGTTCCAGTTCAAAATTTGCAGGCGTGGCACTTATATATATTACCTGCTTAAGCATGGCAAAAAATTCTTCAAACTTCAACGGGCGATTATCCAATGCCGAAGGCAAACGGAAACCATACTCCACTAAATTTGTTTTACGGCTTAGGTCGCCACCATACATTGCTCCTACTTGTGGTATGGATACGTGACTTTCATCTACCAACATTAAAAAATCTTCAGGAAAATAATCTATTAAACAGAAAGGTCTTGTGCCAGGTAAACGTCCGTCAAAATACCGCGAGTAATTTTCTATTCCGCTACAATAACCCAATTCACGCATCATTTCGAGATCAAAATTCACGCGCTCTTCTAAACGTTTTGCCTCTAACGTTCTTCCATGTTTATTAAAAAATTCAACCTGCTTTTGCATGTCTTCATAAATAAAATGCATGGCTTTTTGCAAAGTATCGGGTGCGGTTACAAAAATATTTGCAGGATAAACACTAAAGGATTCAAATTTTTCAATCACGTGGTTGTTAGCGCTGTCAAAGGTTTCAATACTTTCAATTTCATCACCAAAGAACATAATTCGCACACAATAATCAGCGTAAGGTAAATTTACATCAACAGTATCACCTTTAACACGAAAAGTTCCGCGATCAAATTCACCTGTTGTTCTTGAATAAAGTGAACCAACAAATTGATGTAATAATTTATTTCGTGAAATCAATTGACCAACATGAATAGGAATAATATTCTTTTTAAAATCGGATGGATTTCCCATACCATAAATACAGCTAACAGAGCTCACTACGATCACATCCCTTCTTCCTGATAATAAAGAGGAAGTGGTGCTTAAACGCAATTTTTCTATTTCCTGATTAATAGCAAGATCTTTTTCAATGTATGTTCCTGTAGTTGGCAGAAAGGCTTCCGGCTGATAATAATCATAGTAGCTAACAAAATATTCTACCGCATTATTTGGAAAAAATTGTTTGAACTCGCTGAATAATTGTGCAGCCAACGTTTTATTATGACATAAAATTAAAGTGGGTTTACTTACCTGTTGAATAACATTGGCCGCAGTAAATGTTTTTCCTGAACCGGTAACACCTAATAAAACCTGGTGAGCAGTGCCCGAACGAATACCCTCTACCAATTGCCTGATAGCTTCAGGTTGATCGCCAGTAGGTTGAAATTCAGATGTCAGTTCAAAATTCATAGTACGAAGTTACTGAATCAATTTAAATTTTACTGCGGCAAATTCTTTATTACAAAAATTAAAATGCCACCATTCGCTGGTAATTGGGAAAAAATTTGCCAGCTGCATAACTTTTCTTAACAATTTTCTGTTCTCAAATGCTTCTTGCGTTAATTCGCCGGTTTTTAAATATTGCCATTCATAAACAGGCTGTGATAGTTTTCCAAAATGGTCAAAGTCGGTTCCCATCTCTAATAACTTATTTGTTTTAAGATCGATGATAGAAAGATCTACAGCGCATCCATAATTATGTAACGAGATAGAAAATGGTGGTGATAAATAAGCATACTTTATGTCCGGCGGCATATCCAGGCTGTCCCACATCATTTGCTGAACATGTAAAGGCCGCGCTGCATCAAAAATTATCAATGAATAATTGGGGTTTATTTGTTTTAAATAATATTGTGCGTTATAAATTCGTATTGCTACTTCGCAAGGAAAATAAGCCTTCCGGAGACCATCATACACGTTTAATTTTAAAAAATTATCTGTACTCGCATATTTAAGGTCTACTTTTATAGAACTATCAAGGCTTTGAACATCAATTAGGTCGTAACCCTTAAATAGGTGTTCAAGGTAAGAGGTGTCAACGTTTATTTTATTCTTTAAA
>JAUXSA010000022.1 GCA_030681615.1 Bacteroidota bacterium | reverse complement strand
AGATAACCAAGCGGTACTTGCTCTTCAAAAAGGCACCAAATCTCTTCCAGCGGCTATTTTTTGTGTCTACCATTTAAAGTGTAAAGATGCAAAAAAATATTTTTTAATGGAAACTTGCAAGACAAAAAAAGTTTCCATAGTTTTGTCCCCGAATTAAGAAAATGGAAACACAAGAAAAGATATTGAAAGCAGCTTTAGCCTTATTTTTTAAGTATGGTATTAAGCGTGTAACTATGGATGATATTGCGAAGGAGCTTGGTATGTCTAAAAAAACTATTTACCAGTTCTATAAAGAAAAAGACGATTTGGTTAACCAATTGTGCGAAAACGAGTTGTTGGATCATGAGCGTCAATTTGATGAATTAAACAAAAATGCTAAAGATCCTATTCATGAAATTATGTTAATTTCTATTAAAATGAAGGAAATGATGCAAAACATCAACCCTGTTTTTTTTATGGATCTTCAAAAGTTCTATCCAACAGCTTTTAAGCGTTTTCAAAAATTTAAAGAAGACTGTGCTCTTAGAGATGTTTTAAATAATCTTAAACGAGGAAAAGAAATGGGTGTTTACCGTTCGGATATTGATGTTGAATTTACTGCAAGGTACAGAATGGCGCAAATTGATATGGTCATGTTTGGAAGTTATTTTTCGTTCGAAAAAATAAGTTTTACAAAAACATCAGAATTAATATTAGATATGTTTGCTTATGGAATTTGCACTGTAAAAGGCCACAAGCTTATTAATAACTACAAAAAAATTAAAGAAGAAGAATAAATATGATACAGCTAAAAAAATACGCATTACTTTTTGTCATAATTGTATGCGCATCAGCAAAGGCCCAGGAAGCCACCAACAGCAACTTTAGTTTGCAACAATCTATTGAGTTTGCTATTAAGAATAGCCCCAACCATTTAAATGCAGAGTTGGATCAGCAAAATGCAGAATACAGAAGAAAAGAAATTGCGGGATTAGGCTTACCACAAATTACAGGAAGCGTTGATTTTAAAAATTACATCGAGATCCCAACTTCTTTATTTCCTGAGAGCGCCTTCAATCCATTCGCCGGGCCTGACGATTACTTGGCCGTTAAATTTGGTTTAAAATATAATGCAACAGCAGGCGTAAGTGCATCGCAGTTATTATTTAGCAGCGATTATATTTTTGGTTTAAAGGCATCTAAAGAATTTATTAATCTTTCTCGTATTAGTGTTACGCGAAGTAAAGCAGATCTTGTTGCCCAGGTGTCAAAAGCCTATTACAATGTGATCATTAATCGTGATAGAATTAAATTATTAGAAGCAAATGTTGTTAAGCTTAAAAAAATATATGAAGATACCAAAGCTTTTAATAAACAAGGTTTTGCAGAGTTAATAGATGTTGAAAGATTAGAAGTACAATACAATAATCTGATCACAGAAAAAGATAAAACGGTAAAATTAATTGGTCTTTCAGAGACCATGCTTAAATTTCAGATGGGCTATAAGTTAAGTGATCCTATTGTATTAACTGATAGTTTAAATGTAGTAACAAATTTTGAAGAATTAAATATTTCTAAAATTGATGTTTCGCAACGTCCGGAATATTTATTATTACAGGCACAGCAAAATTTACTGGAGATGGATGTAAAACGTTTGAAGTGGGGCTATTTGCCAACGCTTGCCGCTTACGGAAGTTATCAATACAATACACAAAGGGCCACAACCAATATTTTTGAAAGCGACAAAAACAATGCTATGAAGCAATGGTATCCAATTGCACTGGTTGGCATTACACTTAACCTTAATATTTTTGACGGTCTTCAACGTCATAATAAAATTAAGCAGGCACAAATAAGTTCACTTAAAAACCAAAACACCCTTAAAACCATTCAACAGGGCGGAGAGTTAGAGGCTACAGTAGCTGCTATTTCATACAACAATGCCTATTCAACTTTATTGATACAAAAGAAAAATATGGAAATGGCAAGCCATGTTTACGATGTTGTTCAGGAAAAATTCAAACAAGGTGTGGGTTCAAACAGTGAAATAATTAACGCCGAAACTTCCTTAAAAGAAGCACAAACTAATTATTACAACGCTGTTTACGATATGCTTGTGTTTAAAATAGATTATCAAAAAGCAATTGGCACTCTGGTTAAATAAATTATTAAAATCAAACATTAAAAAATAAGTTATGTTACAATTCACAACTCAAATCCAAAAACTAAAAATGCGTAATTACATTATTCCAATTTTGGCAAGTGTATTTATTTTATCTTCTTGCGGAGGAGCACAAGAAGAAGGTCTTACAGACCTAAAGGCAAAACAAGCAGAATTAAAAACCCAGCTTGCAGAGATCAACACCAAGATCTCAAAACTGGAAGGCGATTCAAATAAAAAATATGTTTTGGTTGAAGCATCTGCTATTACGCCATTTATTTTCAAAACATACATCGATGTTCAGGGTAGGGTAGATGCAGAAGAAAGTGTTTCTATATCTTCTGAAATGCCGGGAACAATTACAAAGATTAATGTAAAAGTAGGTGATGAAGTGCGTAAGGGACAGGAATTAGCAGAAACAGATGCGCGTGCCTTACAACAAAGTATTTCCGACCTACAAACTTCTTCAGAATTGGTAAATCAATTATATGAAAAACAAAAAGCACTATGGGACCAAAAGATAGGCACTGAGGTACAATTCTTACAGGCTAAATCGCAAAAAGAAAGTATGGAAAAAAAGATCAGCACATTGAGAGAGCAGGTTCGTATGACAAAAATTATATCTCCGATTGATGGAACTGTAGATGCTGTTGATATTAAATTAGGACAATTAACTGCCCCTGGCATGCCGGCAATTCGTGTAATTAATTTTTCTAATTTAAAAGTTAAGGCTGATCTTGCAGAAAGCTATGCTTCTAAAGTTCACAAAGGCGATGAGGTAATTATCCGTTTTCCTGATAGTAATGACTCTTTAGTTGAAAAAGTATATTATGCTTCCCGTGCTATCAGTACTTTAAACAGAACATTTGGTGTTGAAGTATTATTGGACAACAAAAAAGAATTTCACCCAAACCAAATTGCCATCATTAAAATTAATGATTACATGTCTCCTAAGCCTGTAATTGGTATTCCCCTTAACTATGTGCAAAAGGATATTAAAGGACAACCTTATGTTTTAGTTGCAGAGAATAACAAAGCAGCAAAGCATAATGTGACACTTGGACGAGAGTATAATGGGCGAGTTGAAATTACAAGCGGATTAACGGATCAGGATCTATTGATCACATCAGGTTACGATGGATTAAATGAAGGAGACGCTGTACAAATAAAAAAGTAAAGAATTAGTTAATGTGGCAATTAGACAATTTGCTACGATCACTAAAAAATAAAATATTTATAATTGACTAATTGTCGAATTAACAAATTAATAAATTGAAATATGGATTTTAAACAATTTAAACCCAGTAGTTGGGCCATTGATAATAAGACCGCCATTTATATTGGTGTTATTATTATTACCTTATTGGGCATTAGCTCATACAACAACTTGCCAAAAGAAAGTTTTCCAGACATTGTTGTACCTAAATTCTTTATCAGCACTGTTTACGCGGGTAACTCGCCAAGTAACATTGAGAATACAATTACTAAACCCTTAGAGAAAAAATTAAAATCAATACCGGTTGTAAAAAAATTAACGAGTAAGTCCATGCAGGATGTATCGTTAATTACGGTTGAATTTAATACAAGTGTTACGGTAGATAAAGCCAGACAGCAAATTAAAGATAAGGTAGACGAATCAAAATCCGATCTGCCAAGTGGTCTTACGCGCCAACCTTTTGTAAAAGAGTTAGCATTCTCCGAATTACCGATCATGTACATCAACATTGCCGGTGATATGGATCTTCAGAAATTAAAAGAATATGCTGATGATCTAAAGGACAGGATTGAAGGATTAAAAGAGATCACCGAAGTAAAAATGGTTGGTGCTCCTGATAGGGAAATTCAGGTGAATTTAGATATGTACAAAATGCAATCTATGCAATTGACCATGGGCGATCTTGAACGTGCAATAGGTAGCGAGAATGTGACGATCAGTGGTGGACAAATTCCAATGGATGGAACCAAGCGTACGATAAGCATTAAGAACGAATTTAAATCAATAGAAGAATTGAAGAATTTGGTTATCTCTTCTCAATCGGGCGCGCGTTTATATTTAAAAGATTTTTCAACTGTTTTAGATACAGTTGCCGAAACTCAAAGTTATGCACGTCTTGCAGGAAAGAATGTGATTACCTTAAATGTTATTAAACGTGCTGGTGAGAATTTAATTTCAGCTTCAGATAAAATAAAAGAAACTATTGCTGAGCTAAAGAAAACACAATTCCCTTCTAACATTGATATTAAAATTACAGCCGATCAATCCGACAAAACAAAATTAACCTTACACGACCTTATAAATACGATTATTATTGGTTTTATTTTGGTGACATTAATTTTAATGTTCTTTATGGGTGTAACTAACGCTTTGTTCGTTGCCTTATCTGTACCACTTTCCATGTTCATTGCATTTATGTTCATGCCAAGCATCGGCTTTAGTTTAAACATGATCGTGCTCTTTGCTTTTTTATTAGCTCTCGGTATTGTGGTGGATGATGCTATTGTGGTTATTGAAAATACACACCGGATCTTTGATAATGGAAAAAAGGATATAAAAATAGCGGCCAAACAAGCTGCAGGTGAAGTATTTCTTCCCGTGTTAAGTGGAACTATCACTACTTTAGCCCCATTTATTCCTCTTGCATTCTGGCCGGGTTTAATTGGTAAGTTCATGTTCTTTTTACCGGTTACTTTAATTATTACGCTCTTAGCTTCTTTATTTGTTGCCTATATTATTAACCCGGTTTTTGCGGTAGATTTTATGAAATCGCATGATGAAGAATTTAAAAATTATGGTAAGATCAACCGTAAGGCCTGGTTAAGATTATTGCTTTACGCTGTTATTGCAATTGTATTTTATTTAACAGGAAGCGTTGCTTACGGAAATTTAATGATCTTCTTCGCACTCTTTATGATCGTTCACCGTTTGTACTTATATAAAGTGATCGCTAATTTTCAAACCAAAGCATGGCCTTCTTTTCAACGTGGCTACACAAATTTATTAGTGTGGGGTTTAAAACGCCCTTATCAACTTCTATTGATGACCGTTGGATTATTTATTTTTTCTATCATATTAATGAAAGTACGTTCGCCCAACGTTGTGTTCTTTCCGCAAGGAGATCCTAATAATGCTTTTGTTTATGTGAAATTGCCAGAAGGAACAGATCCGTCAAAAACCAACGAGGTAATGAAGTTAGTTGAGAAAAAAGTGACCGCCATTATTGGAGACAACAATCCTATAGTGTCATCCATTATTACCAACGTAACCATTGGTGTTACCGATCCCCAGGATGAAGACCAAAGTTCTTATTCAAATCGTGGAAAGATCGCTATCAACTTTGTTGAGTTTAGCGAAAGAAATGGTGTGAGTACTATGAAATATTTAAAAGAACTTCAAGCTACAAAATGGAATATTGCCGGTGCTGAAATTACAACGAATAAAGAACAAGCCGGACCACCCGTTGGTAAACCTATTAATATTGAGATTAAAGGAGACAAGTTTGAAGAGTTAGTTGAGAACGCCAGGAATTTAAAACGTTTTTTACAAGAATCGGATGTGCCGGGTGTTGCAGATCTTAAAACAGATTTTGTGGATAACAAACCTGAAATTATTTTTGATATTGACAGAGAGCGTGCAAACAGAGAAGGTATTTCTACCGTGCAGTTAGCCATGGAAATAAGGAAAGCTGTATTTGGTATTGATAATCCAAGTAAATTCCGTGATGCGAATGATGAATATCCAATTCAGTTACGCTATAACTACGATCAGCGTACGAATGTGGAGCAGATCAAAAATTTAAAAATTACATTCAGGGATATGAATGCCGGTGGAATGTTACGCTCGGTGCCACTTTCTGCTTTTTGCGATATTCGTTATGAGAATACTTATGGTGGTATTAAGCGTAAACAAAACAAACGTGTTATTACTTTATCTTCTGATGTATTGGAAGGATTTAATGCTAACAACGTTGTAGCAAAATTAGAAGAAGTAGCTAAAGACTATAAACCAACCGGCGCAGTAGTAGTTAAATTTACCGGTCAGCAGGAAGAGCAGGCAGAAACAGGTGAATTTTTGGGAAGTGCTATGGTAAGTGCTATTGGTATTATTTTATTAGTGTTGGTTATTCAATTTAACTCAATAGGTAAGCCAATAATTATTTTGTCAGAAATTATTTTAAGTGTTATTGGCGTATTATTAGGTACAGCAATATTTAAAATGGATATGAGTATTGTTATGACTGGTATTGGTATTGTGGCTCTTGCTGGTATTGTGGTGCGGAACGGTATTTTGTTGGTTGAGTTTGCAGAAGAAGAACGTGCAAAAGGCGTAGGTTTATATGATGCTATTGTTGACGCCGGCAGAACGCGTATGACACCCGTAGTTTTAACTGCTACTGCCGCCATATTAGGATTAATTCCATTAGCTGTTGGTTTAAATATCGACTTTGAAGGACTTTTAGCACATGCATCTCCGCACATTCACTTTGGTGGTGATAACGTAGTGTTCTGGGGTCCGTTAAGCTGGACAATGATCTTTGGTTTAGCTTTTGCAACTTTCTTAACCTTGTTGTTAGTGCCAGCCATGTATTTAATTGCAGAAAGATTAAAAAGAAAAGCGGTAATAATTTTGGCGCATTTTGATCTTCCTAAAGTAGTGATGTATGTTCCTTTCTTTGTTTTGGTTTGTACATTGATACTGGCAATTCAAAAGAAAAAGCTGGATTACGGTAACCTGGATAACTAATTAAATTTGATCCCCCTTTCGTTATATAATGAAAGGGGTTTTTTATAACGTTCAACCTTTATTAAAACTATTAATTATGAAAGCAAATTTCACGGCCATTGCCATGCTTATACTTTTAGCAAGTGTAAGCGCTTTTGGAAAAAAAGCAGAATTGTTTGAGAGCAAATATTTCACCTTCCAAAGCAGTAAACAACTCAATGCACATTTGTATTTATACAATAGGGCCTTAGGATGTAAGTTCACAAAAAAACCAAACGATTCGTTGGCCTATTATTCTTTCAAGGATAAGTATGCTAGCTTAAATGCAAACGAGGTTTTAGAATTGAATTCAATTATGCTTTATTACCGAGATTCATTAACATCAAAAGATCTTCTGTTTGATAATACCATGAGTGAGTTTTCGGATTACCTGAGTGATGCCGGCAGAGCTAAATTCAAATTGAAGGTAAAATGGCAGATAGAAGCATTTGAAATTCTAAAAAAATTTCAACCGTATTTTACTAAGTTATATTGGCCCGGAATTGATTCAACAAATAAAGCTTGGTTAAACGCTTACAAAGATCAGATCTTAAAAATGGAAACCACCGTTATTCCTGAATTAGAAAAGATCTATCAAACAAAATTACCTCCCGAAAAAGTGCGCATAGATCTTACCTGTTATGCAACATGGGCCGGCGCTTACAGCTTTAAGAATTCTTTTGAACATATTATCTACTCTACGGTTAGCAGAGCTCACCAGGGCGACCTTGCAATAGAAGTTGTTTTTCATGAAGCTTCACATTTTTTGGTAGATAAATTAAGTGATCAAATCTTTTTACTTGCAAAGGATAAAGAAGTAAAAAAACTTAGCAATGTATGGCACAACGTTCTTTTTTATACCACCGGATATGTTGTAGAAAAACAATATAAATCGCAATGGAAAAAAGTGGAACCTTATTATGTACAAATGAAATTTGAAGAAAAATTTTCCGATTTTAAAGTAACGGTTGAAGGATGTAAATTATATTGGAACGACTATATGGATGGTAAAATAGCTTTTGATGAAGCATTAAAAAAATTGGTAGACCATCAGTTAGAAAAAGGTTAAATACAAATTATAATAATTGATTTTGAACACACGGGTAAAAATGGTAGTTTTAGCTAAAGAAATTATGCTAATAAGAGACTATAAGCAAACTGATAGAAATGCCTGTCTAAACATTTTTAAAAGTAACGAACCTTTGTACTTTGCTCCAAAAGAATTAGCGCTTTTAGAAAACTGGTTAGATGCAAAAGATAAAGAGGAGATAGCATACCAGAATAATTTAGAAGAACATTTTTATGTTGTTGAACAAAGCTCTAAAGTTGTTGCCTGTGGTGGGTTTTATGTAACACACGACAAACGGGTTAACATGACCTGGGGCATGGTTGAAAATTCGCATCATAAAAAAGGTATTGGTAAACATTTTTTGTTGCATAGAATAGATGAAGTGAAACGATTTTATCCGGAGCATTCTATTTCTTTAGATACATCTCAGCACACATACAAATTTTTTGAGAAACTGGGTTTCGTAGTTACCAAAACCATCAAAGAGGGATATGGTAAAGGACTTGACCGATATGATATGACCATGAAATAAAAAAAGGGCGATAATTTTATCGCCCTTTTTTTTGGATCAGTATTTTATGAGTTGAACCTCAAAAGTCATTTTTCGTTATTCATTCATTGTGAGGATTGACGAGAGAGCACATTTTGGCTAAAGCCGGATAATTTGTTTAATTATTGCCACGACCTTAAGGTAGTGGCAATAAAACATTCTAAAAAATGAGCTTTAGCCCAAAAAGTGGCGCCAGATTTTTTTTTGACGGTCTACTATTAATCCCTTACAATTCTTATATAATTTCCTTTTCCTTCAACAGGCGAAAGTTTGATGAGATAAACACCTTTAGGATAAGTAGAAAGATCAAGATTCAGTTTTTCACTATCAGTATTTTTCTGCGTAATTAATAACTGACCTAACGTATTAAATACGGTGATCTGTCCACTAAATGTTTCTCCAAAAATTAGAGTTACCGGCCCTTGTGTTGGGTTAGGATACACTTTAAGATCAGAAGCACCAAAAGTTTTATTGATACCGGTACAAAGTGAAACTGATACTGTTACTAGAGATGTGCTGCTGCAATTATTTGTTGTGCCCGTAACGGTATAAGTTGTATTTGTTGTGGGACTAACAGCTGCATTGCTTCCAACAATTGCGCCAGGGTTAGTTGTATAATTGGAAGCACCACTAGCGGTCAAAGTAGTTGTTTGACCTGTACAAATTAATGTTAAGGATGCAACTGCCGAAACTGTAGGATTTGAATTAACGGTTATAGTAAATGTTTTTGCGTTTACACAATTACTGTTAGCACCTGTTACAGTATAAAAACTTGTAGAGGCAGGACTATAGTTTTGCGATGGCCCCGTCAGTGCTCCCGGATTCCAGGTATAATTGGTAGCGCCGGTTGCGGTTAAGTTAGCAGAAGCTCCTGAACAAATTGTTGCATTAGGTACAGAAACTGTTGGTGTTGCAGTTACACTTAATGTTCCATTTGAACTATTGGAACAGGTTCCGTTGCTGCCAATAACTGTAAATACTTGTGTATTTACTAATACAAAAGTTTGGGTGGCGCCGGTTAAACCTCCGGGATTCCATGTGTATGAAGTAGCACCGGTTGCAGATAATGTTCCGGTGTTACCCGAACATATACTGGAAGATGAAACTGCAACATTAGGTATGGCAAGCACTGAAATTGTTTTTGTTAACGAAGATGAACCAATACCGTTTAATGCAAATAATGTAACGGAATAAATTCCAGGTGCTGCATAACTTGTTGTAGTGTTTTGTAAAGTAGAGGTTGCCGGTGTTCCGCCTGTCATTGTCCATGTAAAATTAGTTGCACCCCCTGTTGCGCTACTGTTTAATGAAACATTTTGTCCAACACAAACAGGAGTTGTTAAATTAAAGGCCGAAGTTGGAGAGCCAACGGAACAAAGAGTTGCAGTTATAGGTACAATATTTCCTTTATTACAAATACCTGCAGATGTGTTACGGCTCATTACATCATTACCTGCCGCAATATCTGCCGCAATTAATGTGCGTTTGTTTTGTGCGGGACCAATAGAATA
>JAUXSA010000021.1 GCA_030681615.1 Bacteroidota bacterium | reverse complement strand
ATCAATAATAACAGGAAAAGCATTTTGTCCCACCTCGATCATTTCATCCTGTAAAAAATTATTTTTTACAAATTGGAAATTAACTGTATTAGTGGAACTTGCGTTTTTGTAATACCACATGCTTGTAACATTTTCGCTACCAAAAGCATTTGGTGATGCAATAAGGTCTTTTTTTCCATCCCCATCACAGTCTACATAATAGGTGCATGGAAAATTGCTAATTTTAATTTGCTGTGTATTACTTTTATTAGGGAAGTTGGGATATAACCTTGTGGTATCTGATATAACCGCATTCGTAACAGAGCCCGTATTTAAAGCAAACTGAACGGTGTTACAGGCAATATCACCCATTACAAGATCTTGTAGATTATCGCCATTAGAATCAAAGCACATTAAGCAAGAGCCTGCGTGAAGATTTTTACCTGTTGGCGGATAAAATTGGTCCGAGATAGGCCTTAACGGACATTGGTTCATACTTACCAGACAACTTTGTTCAGTTATTTTACCCCAGCAAGCATCTTCTAATTGGTACACCAAACTATCGCAATTATTATATAATTCCTTACTCATGTTCTTATGATATTCCACGTAAAAACCTCCGGGGCTAAATGTAAGGATGTCAATATCTCCGTCTCCATCAATATCTGCTAAGCCGGGAACGCCAATTGTACTTGCGTATAAGGGCGCAATTGTTGGTGGCCCTTGTGGGCTAAAGTTTGTGTTGACTATTGATTGTACTAATACAAATACTATTCCGATACTTGGCGTACTTATGTTTTTATAAACCGAAATACCACCATTAACTGATGCGAAAAGATCTTCTTTTCCATCGCAATTATAATCTAAGCAAACTGCCCAATTTGCAACTGATGGGAAAAGATAACTCATCTCAGGTTTGGCAATGTATTTTGTTTGCCCAGGATTACCATTATTAACAAAACAACGAAAGCGCCCTACACCAAACTGTGTAACTTTATCAAAAACTACAAGATCTTTTTTTCCATCAAAGTTTAAATCAAGATTAGAAATATTAGCATTATTAAGACCGTTGGCCCAAGGCATTTTTAAAACTTTGCCGGATTCTATTACACTAATCGTATCACGGGAAACAAATAATTGACTGTTACACACTTTAGATGTTAGCAACAATATGGAAATGTAAAATATCGCTTGTCCTTTCATATTTTATATCTATAATAAGATTTTATCAATTCAGTTTTACTAATTTACAAAAAAAGAATTAAAAAATGAGCAATCGTCAAGTTATCTTTTAATAAGTCCTTTGTGATAATATGTGCCCACTGTCTTATAATTTTTTATTTCTAAATAAAAAATTATATTTACTTTTTTGGTCAGATCAATACTATCAACTACGAATTTATCTCCTGATTTAATAAGTCCTAAACTATCTGTTTGTGCCTCTTTATATTTTAAAATTACATAACCTTTAGATTTATCTAAGCGAATTTGCTTATCGTTGTTTTTTAGTAGATACACTGTTACCTTTTCTTCCTTATTCATGGCATCTATTACAACTTCTAACTTATATTTACCTGCCATTACTATTTCACCTCCATGAGTAGGGGTATGGTCAAATAGAGGTTTTTCGTTTTTTGCTTCAGATTCGCCATTATGGTTGTGTTGACCACTTAATGACGAAACAAATAAAATAAAAAATATAACTAAGAGATATTTCATTTTATAAATTTAAAACTGACAACCTAAAATTAAAATAGCTTCCGCCACCCAAAATTTATGACTTGCTTTACCATAACCTTTACCTTGCACAATTGCATTTATATAGTTTGCCCGTGCGCCTTTTCCGGTTAATTCAAAAAAACCATGTTTTAAAAACTCGCCTCTTATCCCTATTTCAACCCCCGAAATTACTCCAGAAATCTTCCAATTATTGTTTATACCATTACCAAATATAGCAACATCTGTTCTTGGATAAACAATTCCAATGCCTGGTTTTAATATTACACCTAAATTATTTTTATTATTAGCTGACTTTAAAAATTTCCAACGTTTTATGAAGTTAAACATCCAAAAGTTGGCTCCATCTGTATGTTCAAAACGTAAAAAAGTATCAGGATCAAGTATCGTGTCTTTATCAAAATAATCACCATTAATTTGACCCTTTACTCTTACTTTTTGATAATTATTAACCACATATTTAGCATGGTCATAATTAATTTCAAATCCTAAATCTTTTTTATTATTTAAAAAATACCCTACCCTAAAACTGAATTGAGGAATTGTAATATTTGCTATATCGTATAATTTATCCAAATCGGGTCTATCTGTAGCTTTAGCATTATAAACAGTAAAATCATACGTATAATATTTTCCATTTATTAGTTGTGGATTATTATTTTGTAATCTAATATCGCTTTTGCTATACCAATCTTTGTTGTATCCCCAGCCTAGATATAATTTGCCTTTTGAATGAGTTTTAATTAATGTATCTTTTACCTGAAGTGAAGCGTATGACAAACAAAATGAAAACATGGAAAACACGAATAAAGCAATTCGTCTGTTATTCGTCCGATATTTATTTAGGTCAAAAAAAGAAAGCTGTTTCACGATTTTATTTATTCTTTAAGCCCAGCAAGGGTATTAATGGTTAAAGCTACTATAATTGTGTTAAAAGTAAAAGAAATTAAGCTGTGCATCAGTACAAATCTTCTTATGGCACGGGAGCTTACAACTACATCGGATACCTGAAAGGTCATTCCGATAACAAAAGAAAAATAGGCAAAGTCAACATAATCAGGGTCTTGTTTTGTTGGAAACTCAATGCCTCCAACTTTGCTCCCGGTATTTAATTTGTTATGATCATGGTATAAATGTGCATATCGTATAGTGAACATTGTGTGTAGAAGGAACCATGAAAGCATAACCGGAGATAAAGAAATAATTGTATGAATAATCTTATTTTTTTGAGATTCGCTATTTCCAAGGGTAAGGATCAATGTACCAAATACACTAAAACAAACGGCTACCAGCACGATCGCAAAAATGACTTTGAGCCCGTCATCCTGCTTCTCAACTACAATACAAAGATCGTCTGAATTAGTGGTAATAAATAAAATCCAGCTAAACAAGATCATCGAGATACAAAACATATCCCAGCCTAAAATAAGTCTGTTGTTTGGTTCTATTTTAAAAAGATAACTTATACTATATACAATAATAGCCGAAGTGAAACTTATAAGGAGTTTTTTTGTACCCGTTAATTTTTCTGACCAATGATGTGTATGTTTTTTATTAGCTGACATAGGTTAGATTTTTATGTGTATTACAAACGCATTAAATAATGATAGACCTGTTATGATAACAAGTGTTCGGAGAAACTTAAAAAAAGGAATATTGTAGTTCTTATATGCCGTATTACCTTCTGACCCGCGGATGATAAGAAAGCTTGGGGTAATAGTACAAAACACTAACCAATCAACTATTACGAGGCTGTATATACTAACAAAAAGCATCAACCGCCATGAAAACAAAACAGTTTGCCAAAACTGCCAGCCATACTTTAAACTTGTATAACACGTAACCACGAATGGATACATAATGCACAAAACAGCAAGTGCAATGAGATACTTCCGTGATGTTTCTATTTCATGTTTTGTTTGTGGTATAACTTGATCTCTGATTTCTTGGGGGTAATTATTGAGTAATAATCGAGGGTTTTTTAATACAATTATCAGCAGCATCAGTGTATAAAGAGCTACATAAATAAAACAGTGTATTAAAAAGTAAATAGTACCCATTACTAACCTTAATTCTTAGATTTTTGGATTATCGTTGCAATTATTTACAGTAAATCAACTTTTTTTACAACAACCATCCAATTTTGCAACACCCGCAGGATCTGCTTTAACTTCATCTGCATCATAACCAAGCTTAGAAATATACAACCTTATTTTGTCGAGGTCTGTTTTTTTTGTATCGTATATTACAGTAATCGTCATTGCTTTAGGATCAACTTCAACGGTTTTGATTCCTGTTTGGTTGTACAATTCTTTATTAAATTTATCTCCGCAAGTTTCGCATTGCTTGCAATGGTCGCAGTAAATTTGTGTTTTAATAACTGCGGTTTTAATGTTTTTATTTTTTTGAGCAAATGCTGATAAGGAAATAAACATTAGTAGAGTGATTGCAATTTTTCCTAGTTTGAACTTTTTGATTGTTTTCATTTGAATTGTTTTTAGAGTTAGATTAAGGGATTAAATTATTGTTTTGAGGGGCATTTATGATTTCCATAAGTACAAAAAACACAGCAGTCGCCACTTTTAGGATGCAAAACAGTTTTACAATTTTCGCAGGTGTAAGCAATTGTGCAGAAATCTGTTGGCAGAGTTTCTGTTTTTTTATGGCCGCATTTTGGGCAAGTTATTTCTGATGTTAAGGTTGGTTGCATTTCATTTTCGGTAGAATCTTTTTTATTTTCTTTATAATATGTATTTTCTTGAATTGTAGATTTCATATCCTTATCTGAGAGCTCCTCTTTTTTGTCTGCACACGATGTAAAAATTAAAGACACACTCACAACTAATAGGAACGAAAATTTAATGGTTTTTTTCATAGTTACAATTTAAAATTTAATTTTTTGAACTCTTACAGCATTTAATATCGCTAATAATGCTACACCCACATCGGCAAAAACGGCTTCCCAAAGTGTGGCAATACCAATTGCGCCCATTATTAAAACAATAACTTTTACACCCATTGCCAATATGATATTTTGCCAAACTATTTTTTTTGTGATCTTTCCAATTTTTATTGCTGTTACAATTTTAGAAGGCTGGTCGTTTTGAATAACAATATCAGCGGTTTCAATAGTAGCATCGCTGCCCAAACCGCCCATGGCTATTCCGGCATCAGCTAAAGCTACAACAGGCGCATCGTTTACCCCATCGCCTACAAATGCAATGGTTCTGTTTTCGTTTTTTAACGCTTGTACTTTTTCTACTTTATTTTCAGGTAATAAATCACCATAAGCATTATCAATATTAAGTGTTTTTGCAACCTTATCCACAACACTTTGTTTATCGCCAGATAACATTACTGTTTTAATATTAAGACTGTGCATATCCTTAATCGCTTGCGCGGCATCTTCTTTTATTTCATCGGCAATAGTTATGTAACCTGCATATTTATTATTTATGGCTACAACAACAATCGTATCAATAATTATCTCAATAGTTCGATCATATTCTATTTTAAATTTTTTAAGAAGTTTTAAGTTTCCTGCTAATACTTCCTTTCCATCTATCGTTCCTTTTAAACCATGTCCTGAAATCTCTTCAACATTTGTAACATTTACACCTTCTATAACTTTCCCTGCGTATTGAACAACCGCAGTTGCAATTGGGTGAGTAGATTTACTTTCGATAGCAGCTGTTAATTTCAGAAATTCTTTTTCATCCAAACCAATAGCAACCACTTGTTGAACTTTAAAGACACCTTTTGTAAGTGTGCCTGTTTTATCCATTACAACTGTATCAATTTTTGTCATTACATCTAAGTAATTTGAACCCTTAAATAAAATGCCATTTCGTGATGCCAATCCAATGCCTCCAAAATAGCCTAAGGGAATAGAGATCACCAAAGCACATGGGCAAGAGATCACTAAAAATACCAATGCTCTGTATAACCAATCGTTAAACACATAATTAGGAACAAACAAATATGGCAACAAACAAATGCCTATTGCTAAAAAAACTACAATAGGTGTATATATCTTAGCAAACTTTGAAATAAATAATTGTGTTTGCGATTTACGTGCCGTTGCATCCTGTACCATTTCTAATATTTTAGAAAGCTTACTATCTTTAAATAATGAAGTTACTTTTATATCTGCAACAGAATTAAGATTGATCATCCCGGCAAATACTTTTTCGCCTTTACTTTTAGTATCAGGGGTACTTTCTCCTGTTAAAGCTGCCGTATTAAAGGATGCCGTTTCAGAAACGAGTTCTCCATCCAAGGCCACTTTTTCTCCCGGCTTGGCTTGTATTGTTTCACCAATTTGAATTTCGGATGGTGATATAGTTTGTAGTGAACCATTTCTTATTACATTGACTGTATCAGGTCGGATATCTAACAATGCTTTAATACTGCGTTTGGCACGATTAACGGCGGCTGCTTGAAACAACTCACCAACAGCATAAAACAACATTACTGCCACACCTTCTGAATATTCTTTAATAAAAAATGCGCCTAATGTTGCAATTGACATTAGGAAAAATTCAGAAAAGAAAGCGCCTTTAGCAATAGACTTTACTGCATCTTTCATTACAGGAAATCCAACAGGAATATAAGCTATTATATACCAACCTAAGCGAAAATAATTCTGAAAGAAAGTCGGTTTTATAAAGTAATCGAAAACAAGTCCTGTAATTAATAATACAAAACTAATTATTGCAGGCAGATACGATTTCCACGCAGAATCTTCGTCAGTTTCCTGTGAATGGTCGTGTTCATCGCCCTCCTCATGTTTTTCACCTTCAGGATGAGAATGAGGTTTACCGGTTTTAGCATCTATTTTTTCTTCTAATGAGCAGCAGGTCATGTTGCCTTTAGCATCATAAGTATGTTTGTGATTAGGGTCTTTGTTTATCATTATTCTAAGTTTATTTTATTTCTAATGTGATATTTCTTTTTTAGTATTAGATGGTGACTTAATAAAAATTATAAAATATGTAATAACTATACTGGTAATAATTGCCGTAAGAAAAAAAGTTGCTTGTGGAGAAAATTTATACCAGATAAGCCCCGCCATTGTACTTGCAAGGAAAGTTAGCAGACTGCTTAAGCCAGAGAATACGCCAAGCGCTTTACCTGTATCTTTTTTATCACACACGTTGCTTATCCATGCTCTACTTATGCCTTCAGTGCTTGCCATAAAAACACCGTACAAAAAGAAAAGAATAAAAAAACCTACCATAGAATTATTGAATCCCATTCCTGCATAAACTATTGCAAATATTATTAAGCCTCCAATAAATGTAGGCTTAACACCAATTTTATCTGCAAGCTTGCCTAGGGGATAAGAGAATGCTGCGTAGATAAAATTGTAAAAAATGTACATGCCAATTGTGATTGTATCAGACTGGCCGCTTTCTTTTACCTTCAAGATTAAAAAAGCATTACTACTATTAAAAAGTGTGAAAAGTAAAAGACCTACAAGTAATTTTTTATATTCTGCCGGGCCGCTTTTGATAAAGCCAAAAGAGGCAATAAATGGCCATTTTACAACATTTGAGGGTGTAACGGTTTTCTTTTTTTCTTTTAAGAATAAAACAGTAGTTCCGGCCAATAGCGCTGGGGTAAATGCAATGAAAAACATCATTTTATATGAGCCTGGATTATAATGCAGATATAACAAGGCTAATGAAGGTCCAATAACAGCGCCTAAAGTATCCATTGCTCTATGGAATCCAAATACTGTGGCTTTGGTTTCAGAAGTGCTTTCATCTGATAATAACGCATCTCTTGCCGAAGTTCTAACCCCCTTTCCTAATAGATCTAATGAACGTGCACCGAAAATCCAGGCAGGGAAAGTAAACACTGCCATCAATGGACGCGCAATTGCACTTAGCCAATACCCGCCTTTAATAAAGGGAATTCGTACTCCTTTTTTGTCTGACAGTTCCCCAAAATACCCCTTACTTAAGCCTGATATTGCCTCAGCTACTCCTTCGAGAACTCCTATCAAAACAACAGTAAAGCCAATACTTTTTAGATATAAAGGAGTAATAGGATATAACATCTCTGTTGAAATGTCTGTAAAAAGGCTTACTATTGATAGTATCCAGATGCTTTTGGTAATTACTTTTTTAGCCATTTCTTTCGTTTGAAGTTTTTTTAAGGATAAATTATTAATTTAAATGTTCAAAAATTATGCCCGCTTTTTAAAATAATTAACGGATACCGTATTATCCATTTTGTAACTTACATTATATAAAAAGATTTTGAATTTTCTTGTGTAGGCAAATTTTCATTACCAGTCATTTCTTTAATGTTTATTTCAACAGTGGTTGCTAGGCTAGTCATTGGTATATCAGTTGGTGCATTTTCAAAAGGATCCTGTAAAATAATAGCTGTTCTCTCTATAGCAATAAATATCAATGGTAATAAAGTGGTTAAAAATATTTCTATGGTTACATATTTATCATCTAAACCAAATGGTAATAAAGTAGCAAAAACATAAATTAGAAAATGAACTAATAGGCTGTAAGATTTTGGAAAAACAGTGTTTTTAATTCGTTCGCATTTACCCATTGCATCACACAAACGGCCTAAGGTAATGTCAATTTGTACTTGTTTAAATTCACTTATATCTAGTTGAGATAAAGCATCACTATGTTGATTTAGAATGGCATTCGGAATATTTTTCTCAGTAATTTTTTGCGTATCCAGATAATCTTGTACTTTTTTAGAAAAAGGCAATTTACGTAAAGATTCTCCCAAAGCGTAACACCAAATAATTTGACGATCTGCAAATTTTTCCACCATCTTTTTATTATTACTATCTTGAGGAGTAAACTGTATAAGTTGTCGTATTAGCGTTCTTGAATCATTTACAATTGCCCCCCAAACACCTCTTGCTTCCCACCATCTTTCATAAGCTTGCGAAGTTCTAAATGCCAATAATAATGATAAGGCGGTTCCTATTACCGACGTGACACCTATTGGTATAGATATTTTAGCAAGAAATGAATATTGGTCTGCAATACCAACTATTATAGAGTAGCTTAAAATTGCCGCAATATCAAATTTTATTTGTTTTATGAAGGCAAAAATTGAAATTTTTTTGTTTAGCAACATATTATCTAATTTTTATGAGTTTTCTATTTTACCATACTTGATATATCAAGTTTAACTTAGTTTCATCTTTATATTTTAATTTGGCGGGCAGGAAACCCCAGTTATGAAAAAGGTTTTTTTGAAACCAAAACGAAACCGAACCTCTGCCCATAATTTTTAATTATTTATTATCGCTAATATCATTATGAATACCAACCGATTTACCATCGGTGATTATTAATTTTGAATTTGGTGATGTAACTAAATTCTTTGAAATTTCGAGCGATTTATATTTTAGCATTTTATCTGTTAATGATTCATTAATAGTTTGCTGTGCCTTTTTAATTGCCTCCGCTTCTATCTGCATACGCTCTGCTTCTTTCTTTTGCTTTTCTATTGCAAAATTTGCAGCCTGAAGCTGTTTTTCAATATTATAATTATTTTCAATTCTTTGTTTATCAATATCATAAGCTAATTCCTTTTTCTTTCGCTCAATATCTATTACAGTTTGCAAAGATGTTTGTTCAGCAGTTATTTTGTTTTTAATCGCCTGTGCAATTTCCGGCGGAAGGGTTAAATCCAAAATTAAAAAATTATCTACCGAGTAGCCAAAAGATACAATGTGAGTTTTAATTTTTTCAGTTATGGCTTTTTCTAATTCTTCCCTTATTACAATTAATTCTTTAGCATTATATAAAATACTACTTTCTCTTGCAGATGAATTTAAGGCACTTATTACAATTCCATTATCATAATTTTCGCCAAACTTAGTGTAATAATACCTGGCACTTTCGGATTTTACATGATAAAACAAGCTCACTTCCGCAGTTATTTCAAGCCCATCTTTTGTAGGTAAATGCAGGGAGGTTTTATGCTCTATTATCCTTGTATTTATCTTAATAATTTTAGCGCTGAACGGGCTGCGTATTTTAACCCCTCCTGTAAACGTGCCTGATTTTAAAACGCCGTAACGTTGTTTAAGACCAACTTCACCAGGTCTTATAGTAGTACAATTAGTAAGTGAAAACATTATTAAAATGCCGATCACTAAAATAAAAATTTGCGTTTTCATGATTCATATTTTTTAAATTAATAATTAAGAACCTTAAACTTATAGTTGAAATTACTAAATAGCAATTCCTGTTTTTTATTACTCCTTCTCTATTATTTATAAATTGGCGGGCTGGAGAACCTGACTATGAAAAAAGGTTTTTGAACCAAAACGAAGCCGAGCCTCCGCCCATAATTTATTTAATGTTGATGCCCTTCGCCTTTATTGTTCATTTTAGCTAAAATAAAAAACGCTCCATTTATAACTACTTTACTGTTTGCAGGAATTTCTTTTAGCAATGTTATTTCACTATAACCCACATCAGTTGTACCTTTACGAATAGGAATTTTTTCAAAGGTTGTACCCTCTTCGGTGTGCCCACTTTCTTCTTTTTCATCATGCTTATGACCTTCTTCATCATGACCCTTTTCTTCATGTTTATGGCCTTTTTCATCATGGTCTCCATGCCCATCTTTTTCATCGTGATGTTCTTCTTCGCTATGTGCATCGGTTACTATAAAAATATAGTCCTGTCCTTCATGATTAACTATGGCATTAGTGGGTACTGCATCAACGTTAGCATTTTCTAAACTTACTAAAGCCGAAATACTCATTCCATCGATCAATCCCAATTTATCTCCCTTTACCATTGCATGTACGGCAACAGCTTTAGTGCTTTGTTCAAACGTATTACTTATGGCATAAACATCTGCGTCATATTCTTTGCCTGCATTATTGGTTAATGTGAAATGAATGGTTTGCCCCACTTTTATTTTTTGTAGGTCCTTTTCATAAACATATAGATCCAAATGTAACTGGCTATTGTCAACAATTTCGGCGATAGGATTATTTGCATCAACAAAACTGCCGATATTTACTAATACATTACTAACGATGCCATTAATAGGACTTGTGATATTTATTACTGACTGAAGGTTTTCGCTCGTAAGAGCATTTGCATTTATTCCCACTAACTCTAATTGCTTTTGCAAACTCATTTTACGAGCCTTTAAAATTTTCAATTCAGATTCAACCGACTGAAGGTTTTTTAACGCCCCTGCATTTCCTGCCTGCAATTCTTTTTGCCTAGCAACTTCTAATTCGGATAAGGCTGTTTTTGAAGAAACATTTAAAAATTCTTCTTGCATTGTAATAAAAGAAGTATTTGCGATGGTTGCAACAACTTGTCCTTTAGCCACAGGGTTACCTGTTTGAACTAAAATTGATTTTACAACTCCGCCAAGCAAAGCCGTAACGCTGGCTCTATTTTGGTTTGGAACTTTCAAAATTCCGTTAGCTTTAAGCGAAGCTGTCAATTGTTTTTTCTCAATCCCACCCAATTCAATTTTAATTGATTTCATTTGCTCAGCCGTAAGCATGGCTGTGCTGGGATTTTCATGTTCGTCATGGTGTTCTTCAGAATTTTCTTTTTCCTCACTATGATTTTCTCCTTCTTTTTTACTGCCGCACGATAATAGAAATAGTGTTATTGCTGTTATTGATATAATTATTAGCTTTTTCATTGTTATGAATTTTATTTATTTATTAAAAAATTTATATTGATAATGGATTGGTTAAGCTGATCTACAGATTGGAGGTGACTTAAGCGCACATCATTAGCCGTTTGCAAAGCCTGTAAATATTCAATATATCCAATATCTCCACTTTTAAAACCAACCGTTGCCGTATTAATTATTATGTCAACGTTTGGTAAAGCGGTTGTTTTATAATAATTATACTGTGATAGATTTTGATTGTATTGGTTGAAAGCATTTTGCATTTGCGTTTTTAAAACCAACTTATTATTATCAGCTTCTTTAATTAAAGATTGCTGAGTATATTTTAGTGATTTTATTCTTGCAGAACTACTGAAAAACGTAAGGGGAATTCCTATTCCAATATTAAAACCTTGAAAGCGTTTACTTCCATCAAAATAAACATCACTTCCATTAATCACTTGTGTTCCTATTAGCGACTGGTTAAAATAACCTATTGTAAAATCCGGCATTACCATTGCCGCTTCTACTTTTTTGGTTTTTTCAGCAATAACTGCCTGTTGGTACAAAAATTTTACCGAAGGGTTATTAGCGATCAATGCAGTGTCTAAAGAATTGCTTAAAGTTAATGGCTGAAAGTCCTGATTCACACTAATCGAAAAATCTTCTGTAGAATTCATCAGCGATCTTAATGTAGCATAAGCCATTGATATCTCAGCTTCATTTTGCTTTATCATTTGTGTTACCTGTCCCCGTTTACTTTCAGCGGTTGCTTTTTCTAACAAATTAGTTTCCCCCGTTTTATAACGCAGCAATGATGCTTTAACAAAATTATCATATAGGCTATCTAACTCTTGCAAATGTTTTCTGGTATTTTGTAAATATTGCACTTGATAAAAATAAGACTGTACCTGTGCTTTAATTTCGTTTGCACTTGCCTGTTTCAAAAATTCACTTGCCTGCAACTGCGCCTTATACAAACCTGATCTTGCAGAATAGTAACCTGGAAAAGGAATGTTTTGAGATACCTGAAATGCTTTATCCTGGTTAATACTATTGTACTGCCCAATTTGAAGATTCACATTTGTTTTTGGCAGTTCAAAGGGTGATTTTTTTAACGCAGTAGAAGATTGCACTTTAAGTTGCTGCGATTGCAGGCTTAAATTATTTTTTAAAGCAGTTGAAATTGCATCCTCTACTGTGATTACTCTTGGTGTTGTTTGAGCATTGGTAGTATTAAAGCCAAATAAAAATAGGATGATAATAGCTGCTGTAGAAACGCTTGGTTTGATTTTACCAACTTTGTAAAATAAAAGATAAAGCAATGGCAAAACAAACAAAGTTAAGAACGTTGCAGTAATTAAGCCTCCAATTACTACAGTTGCCAAAGGTTTTTGTACTTCCGCTCCTGCGCCATGCGATAATGCCATTGGTAAGAAGCCTAACGAAGCGACAACGGCTGTCATCAATACTGGCCTCAATCTTATTTTAGTGCCTTCTCTCACGCGCTCGAGGATATCTGTCATTCCATCTTTTTCTAATTGATTGAATGTGCCTATAAGAACAATACCATTCAATACAGCAACTCCAAACAAGGCAATAAAGCCAATACCAGCGGAAATACTGAAAGGCATATCACGGATAAGCAAAGCAAACACGCCTCCAATGGCTGACATAGGGATTGCTGTAAAAATTAGCGTTGCTTGTTTTGCAGAATTAAACGTAAAATACAATAACATAAAAATAAGAGCTAAGGCAGCAGGAACAGCAATCATCAATCGTTTAGAGGCAGCTTGCAAATTCTCAAACGTACCACCGTAAGTATAATAGTACCCTTCCGGTAACTTTACTTTTTCGCCCAATTGCATTTGAATATCCTTTACTACACTTGAAACATCTCTACCCTTTACATTAAAACCAATAACGATCCTCCGTTTTCCATCTTCTCTGCTTATTTGCGATGGGCCTAATTCCATTTTTATTTCGGCTACTTGGGACAAGGGGATTTGTGTTCCGTTTGCAGCTGGAATATATAAATGGCTTACATCGTCAATATTGTTTCTATGAGTGCTATCTAATCGTACAACTAAATCGAATTTACGTTCGTTCTCAAAAACAACACCTGCTTCACCACCTGCGAAGGAAGTACTCACGATATGATTTATATCTTCAATATTTAAACCGTAGTTAGCGATTTGAGAGCGGTTGTATTTAATAACTATTTGCGGTAATCCGGCAACACGTTCAACACTTGGCTCTGTTGCACCTTGTACACTTTGTACTACTGCATTTACCTTGTTAGCATAAGCTAATAATGTATCCATGTTTTCACCAAAAATTTTAACAGCAACATCTTGGCGAATACCCGTCATTAATTCATTAAAACGCATTTGTATTGGTTGGTTTTTTTCAAAGAAAACACCCGGAATAGTTTCTAATTTCTCGTTAATTTCATCAGCTAATTCATCATAGGAAACATCCCGTATCCATTCGCTTTGTGGCTTTAAGATGATCATCATGTCGGTAGCTTCAGGTGGCATCGGATCGGTTGGAACTTCTGCTGCGCCTGTTTTTCCTACAACCATTTTCACCTCGTCAAATTCTTTAATTAAGCGTGATGCTTGCATAGAAGTTTCAATACTCTGAGATAGGGAAGTTCCTTGCGAAAGAATGCAATGGAATGCAAAATCACCTTCTTGTAATGTCGGTATAAATTCGCCACCCATTCTGGAAAATATAAAAATCGCCACTAAGAAAAGAGAAACTGTAACGATAACTACTGATCTTTTAAATCGTATTGCCTTTTCTAACATCGGTACATAACCACGTTTAAAAAAGTTCATCATTTTATCACTTATCGTTACTTTGTGAGAAATATTTTTTGATAAAAATTTTGCGCACATCATGGGAATGTATGTGAGTGATAATATCAATGCGCCAAAAATAGCAAAGCCAACGGTTTGCGCCATTGGCCCAAACATTTTTCCTTCAATACCAATAAGTGTAAGAATAGGAATATAAACAATCAGGATAATAATTTCCCCGAAAGCTGCACTACTTCTAATTTTAGATGCAGATACAAAAACCTCATCGTCCATTTCTGTTTGTGTTAACATTCCCGTCGTTTTTCTTAACGACAAATGATGTAGCGTGGCCTCCACAATAATTACTGCACCATCCACAATCAAACCAAAATCAATTGCTCCTAAACTCATTAGGTTGGCGCTAACGCCAAACAAGTTCATCATTGCTAAAGCAAACAACATAGACAAAGGAATAGCAGAAGCAACAATCAAACCTGCACGAAAATTCCCAAGGAATAAAACAAGAACAAATATGACTATCAATGCCCCTTCTATTAAGTTTTTTTCTACTGTTGAAATAGCACGGCCTACCAAATCTGTCCTATCAAGATAAGGCTCTATTACAATATCTTTTGGTAATGATTTTTGAATAGTAAGCATTTTATCTTTTACACGATTAACAACTTCAGCGCTATTCGATCCTTTTAACATCATAACTACTCCGCCTACAGCATCAACTTCACCATTATAAGTTAACGCGCCATAGCGTACCGCACTTCCAAAGCGCACATCCGCTACATCTTTTATGAGAATTGGAATCCCGTTAGAATTTGCTTTTACAACAATGTTCTTGATGTCCTCGAAAGAACCAATTAAACCTACACCACGAATAAAATAGGCATTTGGCTTTTTATCAATATAAGCTCCTCCAGTATTTTCGTTATTTTTTTCTAATGCGGTGAAAATTTCTGGAATACTAATTCCCATTGCAATCAAACGGTCGGGATTAACCGCCACTTCATATTGTTTTAGTTGTCCCCCAAAACTGTTTATCTCTGCAATGCCTGGTGTACCATAAAGCTGCCTAGCCACTATCCAGTCTTGCATGGTTCGCAAATCCATAGCGTTATATTTACTTTCACTGCCTTTTATAGGGTGAATAATATATTGATATACTTCTCCTAAACCAGTACTAACAGGAGCTAATTCAGGTGTTCCAATTCCTTTGGGGATTTTGCTCTCGGCCTCTTTTAACCTTTCATTAATGAGTTGCCTTGCAAAATAAATGTCTACTTTATCGTCAAATACAACGGTAATAACGGATAAACCAAAGCGGGAGATACTACGCAACTCTTCTAAATCAGGGAGGTTCGCAATGCTTTGCTCGATAGGGTATGTAACTAATTGTTCTACTTCTTGCCCTGCAAGTGTTGGGCATAGTGTAATAATTTGAACTTGGTTATTGGTAATGTCGGGAAGAGCGTCAATAGGAAGCTTACTCGCACTCCATACACCCCAAATAATCAGGGCGAAGGTCATCAAACCTATGATGAACTTATTTTTTATACTGAATGAAATTATTTTATCTAACATAATTTATTTAATGTGATAATGAATGAAGTGATATGTTTTTTTAATTATTACAAGCAAAAGCACAATACAAACTAAGAACCAACCTATAAGCTTAAGAATGGAGAATAGTGTAATCGGCTTACGCTTTTTTTTTGTTGACATTAGAAATTTTAAAATGAAATAAATTACAAAACACCAAAGGCATATTGACTTTCAATTTATTCGTAATCGATTAGAAAATTTAGCCTTAAATCAGGCAAGTTTTGGCGGTTGCCAAATTGAAATTATTATTGAAGATATTTTAGAATCTTCTTGAGCTTTATAAACAGTATTAATTAATGTTAAATTACTAAGAGCCGGGGGATAATCAGTAACTAAAATATTTGTAGAGCAACATGAACAAACACAAAAAGGAGTACAAACTTCATCAGAATGTTCCTTATGATCTTCACAATGTGAAGTTTCTATTTGATTAAATTCATTACACTCCCCTTTATCAGAACATGGTTTAGCCATTAATGCAATAAAATAAAAACAAAAAAATATGGATAATGCTTTTTTCAACAATACAAATATAACATTTTCTCACTAAATGAATATACAGAATGATTATAGGCATTTTCCAATAGCTTCGCTTTGCGTATAAAAAACTCATTATCAATACTTTAAGGTAAAACATTAGGAATATATTAATTTATTAAGGAACCTGAGGATTAATTAAAAGTTTTTAACCAATTAACAGCATCATTATAATCAGTAAAAAAAGCGGTAGGGATTGAATTAGAGTTGAACTTTACAAAGAAATTTGCTTGTGATTTTCTAACGCCATTATTTATTAATATGGCGCGGGCAATTGTGTTTGCCTGAGTTTGTTTTTTATCGATAAATAACTTCGCATTATTGCCAATCTTAAAAACTTTACGGACATCTATTAATTTAACGCAAAATTGATTTTTTGTGATTTTTTTTATTGTTAGATAATTGTCAATAGCATCTTCAACTTCAATAACAACTCTCACTTTCATTATGACATGTAAAATGCCATTATTCATATAAATTTCAGCTGTACGTGTATGGCTTTTGTTCACAAGCCGAAAGTATAGAAATTTTGAATAATTAGTAATTTATTTTGTACAACTTTATGTTTTATTTTCAAAATCGGTTTGAAATTAAGTGATATAAACCTAAATGGATATTTTTAAAAAGTTGATAATGCTTAGCCATTTAGGATGCTAATTTCCAAAAATTTTCATTTCTCCACCCTGATTATATCGGCCATACTGTGTAGCAAGACCCCGTTGAGGCACTTCAATAACAATATCTACATTATGCTTATGTTCCATTGCCCCTTTGTGATTGCCATCTTTGGTGGTTTGATAAACGTAAATAAAATTAATGTCGGGATTTTTACGCTCTAGCTTATCGAGTTCTTCAGGAGTTAAACCAGCCTTGTTAACGCTGTCAATAAAAATATTTTCATAACCCTTTAAATTAGCCGGTAAATAATCGGCAACGAATAAATTCGGATGCGCTACGTTTTTTTCTTGCAGCTTTTGTTTTAACGTATCATCAAAACCTTCTTCATAGGCAACGTATAAAACCTTGCCATGATTTCGGGCTAAATATCCTGCAAAATCAATAGCTAAATAAGACTTACCAAATTTGGGCTTACCATAAATCATAGCGGTAAAACCACGAGATGGATTACCAATAAAGCTTAACCATTTGCCAGTAAAATTAAGCTTGTGGGTTTTAAGATCAATAACATCCTGGGAATTTAAAATAGCGTTTTGCGGTGGCTTTTTTTCGCTTCTCACTTTTATATCTACTTCATCAGCAATTCCATTTAAACCATCCTTACACCCACATTCTTTTAATACACCCTCCAATCCATTAAGTTCTGCCTGAGTAATTGGCAAACTTGGACTAGTACCTTTTTGCTTAACGAATCTTTCTAATGAATTTAAAATAACTTTAATGTGCTTATAGTATTTATCAGTAGTCGTTAGTTTTTTTGCTTCGATGGCATTAACAATTCTGTTATAAAGGCTCTTTGCTTTTTCTTTGGTCATTTCTTTACCCTGTAAACCTATATAAGCTTTTATAAAGCGGATAGAATTTAATACTACTTCACCGCCACCGATCTTTTTGTATTTTATAAGATCATTTTCAGGAAAACTGAACTCAATATTTTTTTTAGTGGCTTTATTGTATTTATCTACTAAAAATTGTTGAATGTACTCGATCAGTTTCCCATGTTTAGATGTTATTCTAATTCTTCTTTCAACTATTGCTTTCTGTAGAGAACGAATAAAACTAAGCACCTGTTCTTTTGTTTTTGTTTTGTTATTTAAGGATGCGAAGCGTCGTATAAATGCAGTTTCAGGGCTAATGAGTTCAACATCTTTGCCTTTAACCGTAGGTTTATCTTTGCTCTTCTTCTGCGTTGTAGTTTTCGTTTCAACGGAGTACGGTTTAACAGCCGCACGTTCGCTTTTAGGTTTTTCGTTATGAATAACAGTTGGCTTATCCGTTTTAACTGGTAAACCTTGTTTTGACTTTTCCGAGGCAGCAATAACTTTTGCCAACACTTCAAAAGTCAGATCAAATTGTTTTTTAAAAGTACCATAGGATTTCCAGTCCGTTCCGCTTTTTGTGGCCTTCTCAATTAGTTCATGTCCTTTTTTCAAAGCAGGAGATAAATTCTCGACACCAATTTTTGCTACTGTCGCAAAATAATTTTCGCTTGTGATTTTCATAATACTATTTTTATAATTAATATATATGCGGAGAACTCAATAAAAACTGAACAAAATCTTGTTTTATCAATTCAAAGCTTGGATAGATCCCGGTATTCTGAAGATCATTACATGGGTTTGTGGATGGATATTTGTCTATTACCAGCTCAGCAAATTCGGAGCATTGCTCGTAAGACAAAACGTTACATAGCGTTTTCCAACCATTGGTATTTGCGGCAACGCTTCCACTATTAAAATGAAACCTTCCTTGTTGCTCGCTATATTCTAATCTATAATAGTCCATCGTTGCAAAATTTTAAGCTGCCAATCTCATTAACTCTAATTCCAATTCCAGTTCCACTTCAACTGCCATCGCCAAGAGAGCCAACTCCTCCTGTTCCTCCACTTCTTTTTGGCTCAATAAAACAATTGGGTTACGGGCTTTATGTCCTGGGTTACCTTCTTTCTGTATGCTATTAAATTGTGCCATATCTACCAATAAGGAATCATTAAATTTGGCTTGCAGAATATTTAAAAAATCTTTCAGTTTTTCATCCTCGATATTAGCCACCATCTTATCAGCTGTCTTATTAAAATTATTACCGATCACTAATTTTAAAATATCGCTATCTAAAAACACATCTCCTCCTCTTTGTTTGGAAGATGGAACAATGATCTTGAAAGTATCGCCAGTACTAAAAATAGACGTTCCATTTTCGGTTGTAATTCCTTTACCAGTCACTAAACCTTTAATGATCTTTTCTGCTCTTGCAATAGGAACAGCCACTTTATTCTCCATACCATTTTCATCAGCTTCCCAATATTCCGGCATTAATATTCCTTTTTTTGTTTCACCGTTGTTTGTCGTATAACTCACTAGCTTACCATTAAAACCAGCGAAAGCCTGTAATAAATTTCCTGTCACGACGTAGCGCACCCCACGGGATTTACTGCTTGCTTTAATGGCTTGCTCCCAATTCGTCA
>JAUXSA010000020.1 GCA_030681615.1 Bacteroidota bacterium | reverse complement strand
ATCAATAATTTAAAAGCAGCCATGCAATCTTATTCTGCTAAACTAAAACATTTGTTACTAATTACTGATGCCTGCGAATCTGGCCCTAGCTTTTTATTAGCAATGCGTGGTGGTGATGATAATTTACGTTGTGAGAACAATGATCTTATTAAATCAAAATCGGCACAGGTATTTACATCGGCCGGTTATGAATTAGCTTCAGATAATTCGCAATTCACAAAAACATTTGCTTCAAGTTTAAATAATAATCCAGATGCGTGTATTGCTGCAGAAAAGATCGTCAAGAAAGTAAGCGCGGCTGTTATACAAGCCGGTAACCAGGCTCCTAAATTTGGTAAAATAAAAGACCTTGAAGATGAAGGCGGCACTTTCTTCTTCATGAAAAAATAATTTAAGATGATCGTATGAAATTAATGCAATATATCGTACGGTCATTTTTACTTTTTCTCCCACTTCTTTTTAATGCTCAAACCTATTCATTCATTAACTACGGTGTTAAAGATGGTTTATCGCAATCTAACGTTTCGGGGGTTGTTCAAGATAAAAATGGGTATTTCTGGATTGCCACAGAGAGCGGCATTTCTAAATTCGATGGAAAAAATATAGTTAATTATACTACCGAAGATGGCCTGGCAGATAATAATGTTAGCTGCATCTTTATGGATGATGATCTTATTTGGTTTGGTCACGGAAACGGCTCTATTACTAAATACAATGGAAAAGAGTTTTTTCCTATAGTTACCGATCAATTACCAAAGGATGAAAAAATTTATGATATATCTAAAGATAAGAACGGATCTTTATGGATCTCTACCGCTACATTTGGGGCTATTTGTATTCTTGACCCTAAAGGAGATCTATTAAATAAATTAAACTATAAAAATTATTCGGCTAAACAAGGTTTAAGTCAATATGTCTTTTCCATAATTCAGGATAAAAATAACAATATGTGGTTTTTTACAGATGTGGGAATAAAAATTCTTGATAGTAAAAAAAATGTATTTGAGTTTTTTTCGCAACCAGGCATGCCATTTGGCCAGGTTACCACTATGCGCAGAGCTAACGATGGAAATATTTTAATTGGTATGTTTAGCGGTGACGTTGTAAAGTATTATGTTGACAAAAAAATAATAGAACCCATTTTAACTTTATCAAGAATGCAGGCATTTTCGCAAGGGCCGGCCGGATTAATTTATACAGTTTACGAAGACAATGAGGAAAATATCTGGTCGTCTATTTTAAGTTATGGAGTTTGCAGATATGAAAAAAATAAGAATAGATACACACTTTTTAATACGGCAAATGGCCTGTCTGTAAATAAAATTAAATGTATTTATCAGGATAGAGAGGGGAACATCATCTTTGGCACACAGGGCCAGGGAATAGATGTGTTTAAAGGTGAAAAATTTGTGTCATTTATACAAAATGGCGGCTTAATAAATAACCAGGTATTTTCAATTTGTCAGGATAAAAATTTGAATTATTGGTTTGGCACCAACGAAGGCTTAAGTATTTATAATTCTAAGGAGAAAACTTTTAAGAATTTTTTCTCAATAGGTAACCTTATAAACAACAGTGTACGCGCTTTGGCTAGCGATAAACAGGGAAATATATGGATCGGTACATGGGGCGGTAAAGTAACAAAATACGATATTTTAAATTCACGATTTGTGCCAACTGATGAATTGAATGAAGTAATTAAACCGTTTGTGAGTTGTTTGCTGGTCGATCAAAAAAACAAACTTTGGGTGGGTACCGGCGATGGTTTAGCGAGTATGGATCTTAATTCAGGTTCTTTGGCAACATACCGTAAAATAAACGGATTAAGCGACAATGATATTTCCTGTTTATTTGAAGATAGTAAAGGAAAGATATGGATAGGAACAAAACAAAAGGGTGTTAATGTATTTGACGGAATTACATTTAAGGCAATCGGTAAAAAAGAAGGTTTAATGAATACAAGTGTTACTTCCATTGCTGAAGATGCAAAAAGCCGTATTTGGATAGGCACAGAAGGCGGAGGTGTATTCGTATATGCAAATAACAATTTTGTAAATTATAAAAGAGCTGATGGTTTACCCTCAGACTTTATTACACTTATAACACTTGATAAAAATAAGAATATCTGGTTAGGAACGAATAGAGGATTATGCAGATATGATGATAGGCAGGAAATTTTTAAAAGCTATTCAAAGAACGAGGGCTTCACAGCAATTGAAACAAAATCAAAAGCAGTTTATAACGACAATGAAGGTAATATTTGGTTTGGCACAGGCAACGGTGTTTTTAAATATGATCCTAAATTGGATATGCCTAATTCACTTGAGCCCTCAACACATATAACAAGTATAAAAGTAAACGCAAACGAAGTATCATTAACGTCAGAGTTAGATCTATCTTACATGGAAAACTCTTTAAGATTTGAATTTATTGGTATTTCCTTGTCAAACCCTGATGATGTAACATACAAAGTAATGCTGGAAGGTTATGATGACACTTGGCGTCCGTCTACCAAACAGGCTTTTGAAGTGTTCTCTAATTTACCGCATGGAAAGTACACGTTTAAATTAATTGCCTGTAACAGTAATGGATTGTGTAATAAAGAACCTGTTTCCATAAAAATAACCATTACGCCTCCTTTTTGGAAGACCTGGTGGTTTTATGTTTTGGTAATAATTGCCGGTTTAGCAATTATGTTCTCTTACATTAAAATAAGAGAACGAAGTTTAATAAAAGAAAAAGAAGTTCTGGAGCAAAAAGTAAAAGAACGTACCGACGAAGTGGTAGAAAAAAATATTGAGTTGGATGAAAAAAACAAATACATTACTGCTAGTATACGTTATGCAAAAAGAATACAGGATGCTATTTTACCGCCTGATGAATTTGTAAAAACGTATTTGCCAAAAACTTTTGTTTTATTTAAACCAAAGGATATTGTAAGTGGTGACTTCTACTGGCTGGCTGATAAAAAAGATATGGTATTGTTTGCCGCTGTCGATTGCACCGGACACGGTGTTCCGGGAGCATTCATGTCTATTGTTGGACATAATTTATTAGACCAGATAGTTGGTGAATATGGTTTAACACAACCCGCAGCCATTTTAGATGCGTTAAATAAAAGTGTAAGTGATACTTTAAGGCAATCGAATGAAGATAATTCTATTCGTGATGGAATGGACATTGCTTTCTGCTCTTTCGATCGTAAAACAAATATTCTGGAATATGCTGGAGCTTATAATCCTTTGTGGTTGATAAGGAATGGCGAGTTGACAGAATATAAAGCAAGCAAATTCCCAATAGGAAATTTAAAACAAGGCGAGAATAAAAAGTTTGCCAATAACTCTATTCAATTACAGCCTGGTGATACGTTGTATATTTTCTCTGATGGTTTTGCCGATCAGTTTGGCGGACCTGCCGGTAAAAAGTATAAATACAGCACCTTTAAACAATTGCTGTTGGATACGCAGCACATGAGTATGGAAGAGCAGGGCGAACACATCAATAAGATCTTTGAGAGCTGGCGCGGTACTTTAGAACAGGTAGATGATGTATTGGTAATTGGAACAAGGTTGTAGAAAATTATTTCTTAGTGAACTTTGTGCTTTCTTAGAGTCTTTGTGGTTAAAGAAAATACGCTTATTCAAACCTTAAACTATCAATAGGATCTAATTTAGAAGCGCGATTAGCTGGTAAATAACCACTTAACAAACCAACTACAATACAAATTATAACACCTGTAATTATCCAGAACCAGGGAATAAAAAATCCGGTATTCAATGCAAAGCTTATTAAGTTGCCAATAATAATACCGAGCAAGATCCCAAACAAACCACCCATTACACAAATTACAACGCTCTCAATTAAAAATTGATATTTAATAGCTTTCTGTGTAGCGCCTAATGCTTTTCTTATTCCAATTTCTCTCGTACGTTCGGTAACGCTTACTAGCATAATATTCATTAGTCCAATAGCCGCTCCCAGCAAGGTTATTAAACCAATGATGGTGGCGCCAAGCGTAACTGTTTTAAGATCTTTAATTAAAATAGAAGCCAGGTTATCTGATTTTACAATATCAAAATTATCTACCGCTGTGGTTGGGATCTTCCTTACTTTTCTAAAGACCGCTCTTGCCTCATACAAAATGTTATCCAGCATAGAACTGTTTTTGGTTAACACATTTATGGTAAAGCTCATGTTCTCACTTCCAAAATATTGCCGCGCGTTTGTAAGAGGAATGATGCACAATTTATCACCACCGAAGCCTGCGCTATTACCTTTGCTTTTTAAAACACCAACAATTTTATAGCGCGAGGCGCCGATCTTAATTGTTTTATCAATAGCACTTTCGTTTTCGGTAAATAAAGCTTTTTCTATATCCTTTCCTATAATAACAATTGGCGCACCACTGTTTACTTCGTATGCGTTAAAATTTCGTCCCCGCTCAAGATCATAACCTGCGGTTAAAATATAATTTTCGTCGCTACCAAATACCTGAATGTTGGGATTGGTTTTTTTGTTACCGTATTTTATCCGCGTTGCCATGCTGGCCATGGTAGAGACAGAAGTAACTACGGGATAATTAAATTCGTTCTTAAACCTAAGTGCTTCTTTAAACTTAATATTATCAAAGGTCTTTGCTTTTTTTCCATGGCGACCAACACGAATATTTATATCTGCGTTACGAATGGTAAAAGTATTGGCACCCATACTTGTAAAGTTGTTGTTAATGCCATTCTTTATCGCGTCAATAGCAGAAAGTATTCCAACAAGGGCTGTAATACCAATTGCAATAATGAGCATGGTAATAATAGCACGCAAACGATTGGCTTTAATAGAATCAAGCGCAATGGAAATATTTTCTTTAACGTAGATCAATACATTAAAATTACAGAATTACTAAATGGAAATGTAAATTAAATTACGAACGGCAGATAATGGATTTAATTTGATTTTATTATGACTTTATTTGCTATGATAGAGCCGTTTTCATCAATTAATTGAATCGAATAAATACCATTATTTAACTCGGAAATTGAAATAGATTTTTCCTGTTCTACAAAAGAAATAATCTTTCCTGTTGCATCCATTACTTTAACGGATTTATAATTAAGGTCGGTCTTAATAAAGACTGTTGATGACACGGGATTCGGATATATCATTACATGTTTATTCCCGCTCATTTTTTCAGTTAAATTCACAGGAAAAAGAAGACAGCCCGCATAATGTTGATATTTGTAATCATTGATCCAATTACCATTCTGCCACGATTCAATGATCTCAATTGTTTTATTATTATTTGGATCGTAATTACTTATTGTTCTGTTATAATTCTGCCATGTCAAAGAGGGTGATTGAACTTGTAATAAATTACCAATAACATTATTATTTCCATCGTATGTTAAAGTCTGCTTGGTTATATCTTTCCAAACACCGTTATTAATATCCCAACTTTGTTGAGTAGAAGTGTTTAAGTAATTATTTACATAAGAATAATTTGTTTTATTATTATTCATCCATACACTATTGGTTGTATCCCAAACTTCTATAATTTGAGTTATTAAATCATTGTTTAAGTTGTATGTAAATGTAATTTTTGTTGAAGGATACCAATAATTTGCAGCCGTGTTGTATTCATCATAAAGTTTAAGTATTAAATTATTATTTGTGTCGTAAGTATAAGTGTTTTTCGAGCTTAAATACCAGGAATTAGTGGTCGTATTCCATGTTTCGGTTAGGTCGTTTATTGCGCAAGAGTTTACATTATATGTGTACGAAATTAATGAATTATTGATCCAGGTGCTGTTGCTTGAATTCCAGTTTTTCCATTCATTTGTTAGAAGTTTATTAGCTACATTGTAAGTTCTAATATTTTTCCCTGAATTAACAAATGATGGAACAGTTTTAAATATTTGTTCTATAAGATTGTTATTTGCATCATAAGTATTAATATATTTTTGATTGAGTGACCAATAAGAACCTCCCCATACATAGAAAAATGTACTGTCAGGCAAACACAATGTTGAGTTAGAAGATGCTTTTTGAGCTGGAATTGATTGTCCAGATACGTTTGTAGCAAAAAGAATGGAAATGAGAACTGCTAATGTTTTCATATTAACAATGAAGATAATAAAAAAAATTGTATAAAGCTATTTATAGATATCTTTCTTCGCTGCCAGTAAAGTATTCTTTATCAACGAAGCAATGGTCATTGGTCCAACGCCGCCTGGAACGGGGGTAATGTAACTACATTTAGGAGCTACTTCATCAAACATTACATCGCCTTTTAATTTGAAACCACTTTTTGTTTCGGTACTTGCTACGCGAGTTGTGCCAACATCAATAACAATAGCGCCATCTTTTACCATGTTGCCTTTTAAAAATTCGGGGCTACCCAAAGCACAAATAATAATATCTGCTTTTAAGGTATGAGAAATAAGATCTTTTGTTTTACTATGGCAAAGTGTAACGGTGCAATTTCCTAATGCTGTATTTTTTGCAAGCAAAATGCTCATTGGCGAACCAACAATATGACTACGACCAATAACTACACAGTTCTTACCGCTAGTCTCGATATTATATGCTGATAATAAATGTACAATACCATATGGTGTGGCGCTCACGTAACACGGTAAATTCAATACCATACGCCCAACGTTGATGGGATGAAAACCATCCACATCTTTACTTGGTTTAACAGCTTCAATTATTTTATGTTCGTTAATGTGGCGGGGTAGGGGAAGCTGCACAATAAATCCATCCACATCATTATTGTTGTTAAGATCATGTACTGCTTGTAATAATTTTTCTTCGGTAACATAATCCGGTAAACGAATTAAAGTAGATTTAAAACCAACACGCTCGCAGGCTTTTATTTTGCTTGCTACATAAGTTTCGCTTCCACCATCGTTACCCACTAAAATAGCGGCAAGGTGCGGTTGTTTTAAACCTGAAGCCATCATTTGTGTAACTTCAATAGCAATGTCTTCCTGTAGTTCGAGTGATATTTTTTTTCCGTCTATGAGTTGCATTCTAATATTCTATTATTTTGTAGTATTTAATTATTTCTTCAGTATGCAATTTAGAGTTTTGTAAGGTCATTGTTGCTAAAATTTTATGTTTACTATAAAAATCGCCAGAATATCTAGCGGTACTTATTGAGTCGCCATTTATCATTTCGGGTTTCACTATAAATTTAAAAGAAGTTTTACCCACATATAAATGTGATTTAGTAAATCTTACTTTACCTTTAAATAATGCACCACACCCTTTATCCGGAGAGTGACTTTTGTAAGTGCCGCGTTGCTCTTTCGTAATTTCAATTGACATCTGACATCTTGATGAAGGGGCAAACCAAACACCAAACATATTTACGGGATATTTGGATATTTTTTTACATGTAGAGTTTGTGAAACAAAACACAAATAAAATAAATATGTAAAGTATTTTTCTGATAAATTTATTTTAATTGCCGAATTGACTAATTTTCAAATTACTTTGGCATTCCGTTACCCATTCCTTTTGGCATGTTGCGCATTAATTTGCTCATGGCATTCTTATCATTCATCATGCGCATCATTTTGCGCGTATCTTCAAACTGTTTTAATAATTTGTTTACTTCCTGTATGCCTTGTCCGCTGCCTTTTGCAACACGTTGCCTGCGCGAACCATTTAATAATTCAGGTTTACTTCTTTCTTCCGGGGTCATACTAAAAATAATAGCTTCAATACCTTTAAAGGCATTGTCATCAATGTCCATATCCTTCACAGCCTTACCCACGCCGGGTATCATACCAACCAGATCTTTTATGTTACCCATTTTTTTGATCTGGTGCAGCTGACCTAAAAAGTCATTAAAGTCAAATTTATTTGTTGCAATTTTCTTGCTTAATTTTCTTGCTTCTTCTTCATCAAATTGTTCTTGTGCGCGCTCCACCAAAGTTACAACGTCGCCCATACCTAAGATCCTATCGGCCATACGTTCGGGATAGAATACATCCAATGCATCCATCTTTTCGCCGGTACCAATAAATTTAATAGGTTTGTTTACAATGCTTTTAATAGATAAAGCCGCACCACCACGGGTATCGCCATCTAACTTGGTTAAAATAACACCGTCAAAATCTAATCTATCATTAAATGCTTTTGCAGTATTAACGGCATCCTGACCGGTCATACTATCCACTACAAATAAAATTTCGTTTGGCTGAATTGCTTTTTTAAGATCAGCAATTTCGTTCATCATTAATTCATCAACCGCTAAACGGCCCGCGGTATCTATTAATACAACCGAGTTGCCATTTTCTTTAGCTTGTTTAATAGCTGCTTCTGCAATTTTTGTAGGATTTTTTTCTTCACGGTTACTAAATACTTCAATATCTAATTGCTCGCCTAATACATGTAACTGGTCTATAGCAGCAGGACGGTAAACGTCGCAAGCCACCATTAACGGTTTTTTACCTTTTTTAGTTTTTAAATAGTTGGCTAATTTTCCTGTAAAAGTTGTTTTACCCGAACCCTGTAAACCACTCATTAAAATAATGGTAGGGTTACCACCTAAATATATATCTTCTTTGGTACCGCCCATTAACTGGGCAAGCTCATCGTGTGTTATCTTAACTAATAATTGTCCCGGAGATACAGAAGTAAGCACATTCTGGCCTAAAGCCTTTTCTTTTACTGTATCAGTAAATGTTTTAGCAACTTTATAGTTAACGTCGGCATCAAGTAGTGCTTTACGCACCTCTTTCATGGTCTCTGCAACGTTTATTTCTGTAATTTTACCCTGGCCTTTTAAATTTTTTAAAGCGCGATCGAGTTTATCTTGCAAATTATCAAACATGGTACTTTTTTTTAATAGAATACAAATTTAGGAAATTGAATGTAATTTTACATGATTAATAAATGAACCACGAACATTATATGCAATTAGCACTGGACCTTGCCCAACAGGGCTGGCCTAATGTGGCGCCTAACCCAATGGTGGGCTGTGTAATCGTGCATAATAATACTGTGGTGGCGCAAGGCTATCATCAACAGTATGGTTTACAACATGCAGAAGTAAATGCCATAAATGATCTGAATTCGGAGATAGATCCAAAAGAGTGTGTTTTGTATGTTAGTTTAGAGCCTTGTTCGCATCAGGGCAAAACCCCTCCCTGTGCAGATCTTATCGTTCATAAAGGATTTAAAACGGTTGTTGTGGCTTGTAAAGACCCTAATCCATTGGTTTCCGGTAATGGCATAGCTAAATTAAAAAAAGCCGGCATTAATGTAATTGAAGGTATTTTGGAACCTGAAGCAAACAAACTGAACAAACGTTTTATTACTTTTTTTGAAAAGAAAAGACCTTATTATATTTTAAAATGGGCGCAAACAGCCGACGGCTTTATGAGTCGCGACCCTTTACCTGCAGATAAGGCTGATAATAAAATAACCGGACTGGAAGCACAAAAAATGGTGCATGGGTTAAGGGCCAGCGAAATGGCTATTATGGTAGGAAAAAATACTGTGTTATTGGACGATCCAAGTCTGACTACGCGTTTAGTAGAAGGAAAGAACCCCATAAGGATCTTTATTGATAAGAACCTGGAGGTTATGGAGGCTTTTAATATATATGCTAAAGATGCTGAAACTATTGTGTTTAATAGTGTTAAGGATGAAGTAAGGGATCATATTCAATTCATAAAATTAAATTTTGAGGTAAATATTTTGTCCCAGATCTCCGATAAATTGGTTGAGCTGAACATTCAAAGCGTTTTGGTGGAAGGCGGAACGACCTTATTGAACGATTTTATCCAGCAAAATATATTTGACGAAATATTGGTCTTTGAGAACCCTAATTTAAAATTTGGAACCGGCAAAAAGGCCCCGCACATGAATTTAGTAGGTCATTTTGACCAGGTTGGGCAGGATAAATTATATAAGTTTTTGGGCTAAAAAGCCTTAAATTGTCAACTTCAGAGATGTTAAGGTCTAAAATGTTGAAATATTTGGCTTTAAATTTTGCAAATTAATATTCTTCTCGTATATTTGCGTCCCTTTAAAAAGGGAAATTTAATTAGAAATAAAGATAATAAATCATGTCACGTATTTGTCAGTTAACCGGAAAAAAAGCAATGGGTGGAAACAAAGTTTCTTTCTCAAACGCTAAATCTAAACGTCAGTTTAAAGTAAACTTAAAACGTAAACGTTTTTTTATTCCTGAAACAGGAGAGTGGGTAACATTACGTGTTTCTACTTCAGCATTAAAGAACATTAATAAAAAAGGTATTAGTGCCTGCATAAAAGAAGCCAAAGCAAGTGGCATTTTAGCAGCATAATTTTAAAAAAGTAAAGCAATGGCTAAGAAAGGTAATAGAATACAGGTAATATTAGAGTGTACAGAGCACAAAGAAAGCGGTAAGCCGGGAACCTCTCGTTACATTACTACTAAGAACAAAAAGAACACTACAGAGCGTATTGAATTAAAAAAATACAACTCGGTGTTAAAGAAAATGACAGTTCATAAAGAAATTAAATAATCGTATAGTTTAAGAAAACATGGCAAAGAAAGTAGTTGCAACGCTAAAAAGCGGAAAAGGTAAAGATTTTACGAAAGTTATTAAAATGGTTAAATCACCAAAAACTGGTGCTTATAGCTTCAAAGAAGAAATTGTACACAACGATCACGTTGCTGATTTCTTAAAAGATAAATAAGTTAACAAACATTTTATTTAGTTATTAAAAGAAATTCTTTCCTTTAAACCGGAAAGAATTTTTTATTTTAAACCACACTAAGCACTAATTAAAAATGAGTTTTTTTTCAAAATTATTTACAAAAGAAAATAAAGAAAGCTTAGATCAGGGCCTTACCAAGACCAAAGAAAGTTTTTTTGGTAAAATTACCAAAGCACTTGCCGGTAAAAGTTCTGTTGATGCAGATGTACTCGATAATCTTGAAGAAGTTTTAATTACTGGCGATGTTGGTGTAAGCACAACTTTAAAGATCATTAAACGTATTGAAGATCGCGTAAAAAAAGATAAATATGTTGGTGCGGATGCGCTGAATACTTTATTAAAAGAAGAAATTTCGGGATTACTATTAGAGAATAGTAAGAACCACAACTCATCACATTTTTCGGAGCCATTAAAAAATAAGCCACATGTAATAATGGTTGTGGGTGTTAATGGCGTTGGTAAAACAACTTCAATAGGTAAGATAGCCTATCAATACAAACAAGCCGGCAAATCGGTCATTTTAGGTGCAGCAGATACATTTAGAGCAGCAGCAGTAGACCAATTAACCATTTGGAGCGAAAGAGTAGGTGTGCCAATTGTAAGCCAGGGTATGGGTGCCGATCCTGCAAGTGTAGCTTTTGATACGTTGAGCAGTGCTAAATCAAAAGACGCGGATGTTGTTATTATTGATACTGCAGGACGTTTACATAATAAAGTTAATCTCATGAATGAGTTAACCAAAATTAAGAACGTGATGAAAAAAGTATTACCCGATGCACCACACGAAGTACTTTTAGTTTTAGATGGTAGTACCGGACAAAACGCAATAGAACAATGTAAACAATTTACCGCGGCTACAGATGTAACGGCTTTGGCTGTGACTAAATTAGACGGTACCGCTAAAGGCGGTGTGGTTATTGGTATATCAGACGAATTTAAAATTCCTGTAAAATATATTGGTGTAGGCGAGAAGATGACAGATCTTCAGGTGTTCGATCCAAAAGAGTTTGTAGATTCTTTGTTTAGTAAATAATATTATTCATAATTAAGAAAATAAATAAAAATAGTTTATTTATTTTACATGATTATCAACCAAAAACTTATTTAATTTCTCCTCCGCTTTTTCTTTTGCTTTTTGAGTTGTAAAAACTTCAGCGCTCCAGTGTTCAGGCTTCTTGGTTTGTTTTTCTTTATCGTTTTGTATACGATCTAATTTTACTTCTGCTTCAATAACCTCATTAACAAATTTAAAAGCCAATTCGTTTTTGCTATTTATAAGGTCTAATAATAAACTTCTTTTTTTAAAAGAAACCAGTTCAGCGTTTGGAATTTGGTAATGCGCCGCCAGTTTATAAACGTTCTGCATTAATTGTTTTTTAGTTTCTTCGGTCATGTTATTTTTATTAGAGGCGTAAAAGTAATAAAATCCTAGCAAGACCTGTCAGGTTTAAAACTATGTTTGCTATAAACCTGACAGGTCTACTAAAAGTTAGAAATTTGCAATTTGTTAAAGACTAAAAATACAATTCACAGCATTTTAAGGCCAATTTACAGAGAATGAAATCTTTACATTTTAAGAGCCAATATTGTTAACCCAATATTAACAAAATTGTAAACAATTACCTTTCTGTTAAATAATTTAAAGTGTTGATTGTCAGTATATTAAAATAAATCAATTATACCTAAAATGGTTCAATTTGTAATTATATTTGTAGTCCGTTTTAATAAGACAAAAGCGTTTAATTAATCAATAATGTTTAACCCCTCAAACTAAGTCTTAATAGTTTGATACAAGTAAATTAAAAATGTCAGAAAAAGTTCTAGTAGGTAATGCGGATTTCGATTGGAATTCGATTGGTAAAAAACAAGACAATTATACAACAGATGAAAAAGAGAAGTTGGATGAATTGTATGGTAAAGCGTTAAGCACAATTACAGATGCTCAAATTATTGAGGGTACTGTAGTAGCTAAAAACAACCGCGAAGTAGTTGTAAATATTGGTTATAAATCAGATGGTGTTGTTGCTCTTTCAGAGTTTCGTTATAATCCGGATTTAAAATTAGGAGATAAAATAGAAGTATTTATTGAGTCTACTGAAGATACTAATGGTCAATTAGTATTATCTCATAAAAAAGCACGTGCCAACAAAAGCTGGGATCGTGTTAATGAAGCACTTAATACTGATGAAATTATTAAAGGTTTTGTTAAGTGTCGTACTAAAGGTGGTTTAATTGTTGATGTATTTGGTATTGAAGCATTTTTACCAGGTTCTCAAATTGATGTTAAGCCTATTCGTGATTACGATGTTTACGTTGGTAAAACAATGGAATTTAAAGTTGTTAAGATCAACAATGAATTTAAAAACGTTGTAGTTTCTCACAAAGCTTTAATTGAAGCTGAAATTGAAACACAAAAACGCGATATCATCTCTAAATTAGAAAAAGGACAAGTATTAGAAGGAACTGTGAAGAACATTACTTCTTATGGTGTGTTTATTGATCTTGGTGGTGTTGATGGTTTAATTCACATTACAGATCTATCTTGGGGTCGTATTAACCACCCTGAAGAGATCGTTAAATTAGATGAGAAGATCCAAGTTGTAATTCTTGAATTTGATGATGATAAAAAACGTATTGCTTTAGGTTTAAAACAATTAACCCCACATCCTTGGGAAGCTTTAAACTCTGACTTAAAAATTGGTGATAAGGTAAAAGGTAAAGTAGTTGTTATTAACGATTACGGCGCATTTATCGAGATCGCACAAGGTGTTGAAGGTTTGGTTCACGTAAGTGAAATGAGCTGGAGCCAACATTTACGTAGCGCACAGGAGTTTGTAAAGATCGGACAAGAAATTGACGCGATCGTATTAACTCTTGATCGTGAAGAGCGTAAAATGAGCTTAGGTATGAAACAATTAACGCCTGATCCTTGGAATATTATTTTAGATAAATACGCTAAAGGTTCTAAACACACAGGAACTGTTCGCAACTTCACCAATTTTGGTGTGTTTGTTGAGTTAGAAGAAGGTGTTGATGGTTTAGTTCATATCTCTGATCTTTCTTGGAGCAAAAAAATTAAACACCCAAGCGAATTCTGTAAAGTAGGAGATAAAATGGATGTTGCTGTTTTAGAAATTGATGGCGAGAACCGTCGTTTATCTTTAGGACACAAACAACTGGAAGAAAATCCATGGGATGTTTTTGAAACTGTATTTACAATAGATTCGGTACACAGTGGTACTGTAATAAATGTAAATGATAAAGGTGCTACTATTGGTTTAACTTATGGTGTTGAAGGATTCTGTCCTGCACGCCACTTGAACAAAGTTGATGGTACTTCTTTAAAATCTGAAGAAGTTGCTGATTTTAAAGTGATCGAATTCAGTAAAGATGCTAAGCGTATCGTTGTATCTCACGCTCGTTTACACGAAGAAGTGAAAGATGAAGCAAGAAAAGTAGAAAAAGCTACTAAGAAAGCTGATTTTGACGAAAGCAAAAAAGCGGTTAAAAAAGTAAAAGATAGTCAGGAGAAAACCACCTTAGGTGATATCTCTGCATTATCTGATCTAAAAGATAAATTGGACGCTAAAAAATAAGCTGTTTAATAAAACTCCCCAAACGACGAGTTCGTTTTAAGGGCAACTAAAAATCACGCCATGGTTTTTAGTTTTTTGAGAGCCAAAACCCACACTAGTTGTGGGTTTTTGGTTTTTATATCCTTGGGTTATTTACTATACCTGGATCGGGTGGGGTAGTTACCTTCAAATCATTGGTCACATAAGGCTTAGGGGTTTTCCAAATATTCACACAATAAACTAAAAAGTTGTGCGTTAATATATACAACACAGGTTCTTATTTATAAACTAAACACAAACACAGCTTAAATTGCCTATGACAAGAACATTTACTTCCGACCTTAATGAAACTGCCATTAAACCAGCGAAAGATCATGGAGATCAATTGCCTGAATTTGCAGAACCTTCAAAAAATGTTATCAATAACATTTTAAACTTTAGCAAAAATCTTGAGATTAAAAAATCAAAATTTGTTGATACAGTTGAAGTGATAAAAAGTTAACTCTCTTCTCTTCTTTTAATGAGTCATTCTTTACACATGTTAGCGGTGGTGAGTGAATAAAGTTTGTTATATATTTATAATTAAAAAAGGGCTTCATAACGAAGCCCTTTTTTTAATACATTTTATAGAATTTATTAAAATGCTGCCCTTACTTTCCGCATTTTCTTTTCGGTATCTACATTCCTGTTCTTAGGATATTTTATAGTATAAGTATAAATCACTTTTTGCGATTCACCCGGTGGAATTAAGAATTTCCAGCTTACTTTACCATCGTCAGCATTTACCTGGCCTTTTGATAATTCCGTCACTTCAACAACGATCTCATTACTTTGTGAAAGCGGCTTCTGGTCTTCAAGATCAATATTTATAGCGCTCTTACGATTATTTTTAATTATCATTTCATAAGAGTAAGTCATCTTGCGATTATTGCCCATTACTTTTTCGTTATTAAAATCTTTAATTTTTGTGCGCGTAACAATTACTTTGCTATCGCGACCAAACGAAAGATCTAAAGTATCATTCACGCTGCGGGGATTTACATACGACTGGCCCACAAAAGTGCCCGCAAAATATACGTTGGCCGGGCCTTCAATAAGATCAAGATCTTCCCAGCCGGTAATGCGTGCCAAAAGAAAAGCATCCTTCTCTACTTTAGGAAGTGAATAATGTTTGAAAGTTGCATTTAGACTATAGGTTGTAACTTCTACAATATAAGGTTTGGCGTCTGATGGAATAGAGTACGGTTTTTTAATTTCAAACTCTGCACTTAATTCAGAAACCTGAACTTCTTCATAAACGATCTTCTTTGTGTTATTAGCTTCATCACGTTTGTTTTTTACCTGGTATTCATTCCACGATTTAAGTTCTATTTCGTTTAATTGTTGTTTAGCGCCGAATTGATTTTCTAAATTACCATCATTTATTTGTGATTTTTGATAATACGATTTATTAGCGTTGTTACTTATATAACCATTTGATTGACCATACACGTCCGAATTAAAATTTAAGAACCAAGGCATAACTGTTGGTTTTGATGCATTGCGTGTAGGATCGGAAGTAGATAATTTTAATTTTACATCGGCCCAGTTAATACCTGTGTTATTAAATGCCCTGGCACGGTAAACAAGTGTAATTGGTTTTCCAATATCCTCTGCTTTTAATTCATAGTATGGTGCCCACCCGGCATCAGATACAACATATTTAAGATCAATATTTGCTGCAACTTTTGTATCTGACTGTAATAAAACCATTATTTCACCTGTTGGTTTGTTTTCGTTAATATTTAATTCGTTGAGCTCGTTCTGTAAACGGTTTGTTACTGCATACATTTCATTTATTTTAGTGTCTAATTTTAAGATCTCAGAATTAATTTCCTTAATACGTGAACGGTAAAAATCAGCAGCCAATTTTAACTCTGCAATTGATACTCCTTTTTCTTGTCCACCAATACTATTATTCTTTGCAAGCAATTCTTTCTCTTTATCGTAAGCCTCTTTGTCGTAGGCCAGTTGCTGCGTTTTATATTGATTGGTTTTAAGCGAATCTCTTAATTGTTTTATTTTTGCACTTTCGGCATTAAGGCTTAAAAAATTTAATTTTTCTGAAACACTTAACACATTAATATTCTCACCAACATTAACCTGTATGCTTTTTGGAATTAATTTTGAAGACAGGTTAGTAAATACAACCTGCGTTATACCGGCATTTAAATTAACCTGTTTTTGCTGGTTAACTTCGGCTCCATCTAAATAAAGCGTTACGGCTTTTATAGGAGATTCAATTCTTTGTTCAGGGTTTTGAGCTTGCGAAAATCCTAATAAAGGAATAGCAAGCAGATAAAAAATAGTTTTTTTCATGTGGGATAATTTATAAATCTAATTTAACACAAATAGTTTAGTAAGTAGATGCCTAATGCCGCCATATTCCATAAAAAATGTGAACGAATCATTAAAAAGGTGTTTTCTTCAGATTCTTCAAAAATCTTACATATGAAATAAGCAGATTTTTATAGTACAAATTAACAGTTGCAATACGCGTTACTTTGTTGAAGACAAAAAAATGAAAACAATGAATACTATTAAGAAAGAAACAGAGCCTACATTCCATGGCCTAAATGAAGAAAAGATCATATTGATCATTAAGGTAGCCATTATCTTTTTTTTAATTGCTTTAAACGCAAGTGTTTTTATGGCTCAAAATTCAAGCGATAAAATTAAGCCGTTATTTAGTTCCGGTATTTTTTCTACTGGTAATGGACACGGTGCTTTTTATTCTTTAAATATGGGCGTTATTAAAGGCAGAAATGCTATTAGCGCTGGACCTGTAATTCAAAAATGCTCAATGCAGGCACGTGGCCTTAAGGTTTCCTATAGCCGTGTACTTACAGTTGACACTAATTATAAACACGAAAGTGGCATGAAAGATCTGCTCCAGCTTAATTTTTTCTCATCTATACAATACACTAATAAATTACAATTATCCAACTCAGTGTTAAGGGATGAAAAGTTAATATGGGGAGATAATAAACAAGATCTGAATCAGATCAGGTTGTCAACCGGAGAATTAATTTTGGGTTTTGAATTTTACGTTAATATAACCAATCAAATAAGCTGGAAAAACTATGCTGGCGCTTCGGTGTATTATCATTTTAATTATACCGAACAACTTGATCACCAAAAAATAGCACCTACTTTAAGTTTGGGAACAGGTATTTGTTTTTTCATTCAATAGTTTAATCTGGTAATTGTGGGGCACCATCTATTAATATGGGGAAAATAAGCCCGATACACATTCCCCACAATCCTTTATCTCTCGCTGGCATTGGTCTTATATAAAGAAATACAAATGGCATTAGAATTGCTTTTTAATATTTGCCTCTTTTGAACAAATTAATTAAACAAAAGAAGAATGATTAAACAAGTACTTTTAATTTTATTATTTCTATCCACCTTTAAAAGCATATTAGCTCAGGCGCCTGCTTGGCATTGGGCAAAAGATGCCAACTCTTCGGATCCGGAAACTCTTTGGGAGGTATCAACTGATCCAACCTCTTCTGCAATTTATGTTGGCGGTAGCTTTAAAGGCAATCTTAGTTTAAAATACGGCGCTTCGTTCGCTTCCACAACCGGGGGTATGGATGCTTTAGTTGCAAAATATGATGCTTTAGGAAATGTTCTATGGGCTTTTAAAATTAGTGGTTCTGCGGGTGATGAAGAAGTTAGAGGTGTAGCAGTTGATCCATTAGGTGATGTTTATGTTACAGGCAGTTTTAACAGCACATCAGACTTTGACCCATCGGGCGTTACATTTAATTTAACCACATCAGGTAATAAAGATGGCTTTCTTGCAAAATATTCTTCTGCAGGCAATTTTTTGTGGGCGGTAAAACTTGGAGGAAACAATGATGAAGTTTCGTATAAAATGTTTGTAGATGCCAATGGTGTTTATATTACCGGATCATATGAATCAAGCACAACAACCTTCTATTCGTATAGCAGCCCAATTACAAAAACACCTTTTTTTAACGATAGCCAGATAAATATGTTTGGCGCAAAATATAATGCAGCCGGAATTGTTCAGTGGGTAATTTCAGGTGGAAGTAACCTGGATGATTATGGTTTGAGGGTTATTGCAGATGCAAGCAATGTTTATTTTCTTGGCATCTATTATCACGATATTAGTTTTAAAAATGCAACTGGCGTATCCGGCGCTACTATGCTGGATGAACAACATAATGAAGCAAACACATTCATTCTTTCTGTAACGCAGGCGGGCAATCTTGGATGGCAAACAAATATTACCTCCGGTTCGGGTGGTAAAGATGTTATAGGATGGAATATTGCCCAGGATGCGAATAATTTATATGTTACCGGACAGTCAGATGGTTTAATACATTTTAAATATCCAACTCCAACTTTCACACAAACAGTTTCATCAGGTAATGACTTGTTTCTTGCCAAATTATCCAAGACCGGTAATTTTTTATGGAACGCAAGTGCAACTGGTTCGGGTAATGGTGAGCAAATAGGCCGTGCTCTTGAAATTGATGTTAACGGTAATATTATTCTTACGGGTAATTTTACAACCGGGTTAAACTATAGTAGTGTTGGAGGCCCTAATTTTTCTGCATCTGCACAGGATGTATTTATAACATCCTATAATAATGCAGGCTCGTTTTTATGGAGTTTAAAAGCTGGTGGTAATAATAGCGAATATGTAAATGGTTTAGCTGTTGATAATTCTGGAAATATATACCTGGCAGGAGAACATGGCGGAGCTCCTACCTTTGGCACCATAACTTTAGGTAGCGGAGGGAACGCAGATATTTTTGTTGCTAAGTTAGGTTGTGCCATTATTACAAATAATACCATTTCAGCTGCGCAAACAATTTGTATCGGAAACACACCCTCAACACTTATTGGATCTATACCGAGTGGTGGAAGTATATACTCATGGCAAAGGAGTGCAAATACATTAACATGGACAAACGCCAGCGGCACATATACAAATCAAAATTACAGCCCACCACCATTAACAACAACAACTTATTATAAAAGAAATGTAAACTCAGTTGCTGCTTGTACAAATATTTCAAGTAGTACAATAGTAACTATAACGGTTAATGGTTTGCCGTCGGTAGCGGCTGCAGGAAGTAACCAAACAGTTTGCGCATCTTCAACTTCGCTAAATGCGAATACACCTTTAGTTGGAACAGGACAATGGTCCGTTAACAGTGGCACAGCAACTATTGTTTCGCCGGCAAATAATGTATCCGGTATTACAAATCTTACACCCGGTCAAACTGTTTTTATGTGGACGGTCACTAACGGTTCTTGCCCACCTTCCACATCTACTATTGCTGTAAATGTGGTAACGCCTTTAGCACCGGCTAATGCGGGATCTGACCAACAGCTATGTTCAGGTACCTGTACATTAAACGCTGCAAGCACTCCAGGATCAGGTACATGGTCGTTACTTTCAGGAAATGGCAACATCACAAATAATAATACAGCAACTACAACAGTAAATAGTTTAAATGCCGGGCAAAATGTTTTTGTATGGTTAATTACCAAACCCAATTGTCCTTCAACAAGCGACACTATAACGATCATCAGAGATCTGGATCCTACAATTTCTAATGCAGGTCCAGATCAAACAATTTGTGGGCCTAACACAACTTTTTTTGCCAACACGCCTTTAATTGGTAACGGTGCATGGCAGCTTGCATCAGGTACGGGTGCTTATTCCAATATAAATTCTCCTCAAAGTAATATTACTAACCTTTCTGCAGGGGCAAATAAATTTGTGTGGACGATCAGTAACGGTGTATGTCCACAATCATTAGATACTGTAACAATTAATTCTGATGCAATTCCATCCGATCCTTTTCCCGGAGCCGACACTATTGCATGTGCCGAGGTGGCAATAATTACGGCTGCCTCCCCATTAGTTGGCGTTGGGTCATGGTCTTTAGTTTCAGGAAGTGCTACTATTACAAATATTAGCGCAAATGCAATACAATTAAATATGCCCGATACATTTGCCAATGTATTAAAATGGACCATTAAAAATGGTATTTGTCCTGATAAAACTGATAATATAAAAGTAACCCGCTCAGTTGCGCCAAGCGTTGCAGATGCTGGTGTTGACCAGGTTACCGAAATGTCGTTATTTCAATTAAATGCCGTTGCGCCCACAATTGGAAAAGGAAAATGGTCGGTGGCAGAGGGTAATGCAGAGTTCGAAAATATAAATGATCCTGCCACTATTGCAAAAAAACTGGCAGTTGGAAATAATGTTTTAAGATGGACAACCTATAATGGTACCTGCCGCGAAAGTGCAGATGATGTTATAGTTTTTGTTAAGCCCATGACAATACCAAATGGCTTTTCACCTAATGGAGATG
>JAUXSA010000014.1 GCA_030681615.1 Bacteroidota bacterium | reverse complement strand
TTTAAGGAATTAGGTATGTTAGGAGTTATTGAGGTATTTAGCTTTATTGCCTTATTGTTAGTGGGCTTTTACTATATGCTCTCTAAAAAAGCGTTAAAGTGGGAAGAGTAATTAAATGTTAAATGATCAATGCTAAATTTTAAATGAAATAATTCAACATTTAAAATTCAACATTTAAAATTTTTAATAAGATGGCAAAAGAAATTATAAAAAGAACAAAATTAGAGATAGCTAAAAGTCCCGAAGGGCTTGAAGGCCCAGGATTTTTTGCTTCTAAATTAGAAGATGTTATCGGCTTGGCAAGAGCAAATTCTTTATGGCCACTGCCTTTCGCAACATCTTGTTGTGGAATTGAATTTATGGCTACTATGGCTTCAAACTATGACCTTGGTCGTTTTGGTGCCGAGCGTTTAAGTTTCTCGCCTCGCCAGGCGGATCTTTTAATGGTAATGGGAACCATCGCTAAAAAAATGGGACCAACACTTAGACAAGTTTACGATCAAATGGCAGAACCAAAATGGGTGCTTTCAGTTGGCGCTTGTGCCAGCAGCGGCGGTATTTTTGATACTTACAGTGTTTTACAAGGTATAGATAGAATTATTCCGGTTGACGTTTATGTTCCGGGTTGTCCTCCGCGCCCTGAACAAATTATTGATGGTATTATAAAGATCCAGGAATTAGCTAAGAACGAATCTTTCAGAAGACGTAACTCGGATGAATACAAAAAAATGCTTAACAGTTACGGTTTAGAATAAAATTTTAGAAATGAACGAAGACTTATTTAAAAAACTAAACGAAAAGATCAGTGCAAAATTTCCTGATGTAATTGAAGCATCAGATCTTGCTTACGATTTTCCTTCGTTTACAATTAAGAAAGACAACATTCACGATGTGTTGGAGTTTTTAAAGAACGACGAAGAATTAAATTTTCATTTTTTGACAGACCTTACAGGTTTCCAAACAGCAGATGAAAAACAATTAGGCGTGATCTATCACTTACACAACATGCCAAAAAATTATCGCGTAAGAATTAGAACGTATTTTGATATTAATAAACCGGAGATACCAACAGCAACTGACATTTGGCCAGGAGCTAACTGGATGGAGCGCGAGACGTTTGATTTTTACGGTGTAAGATTTAAAGGACATCCAAAATTAAAACGCATTTTAAATGTAGATGAAATGGATATTTTTCCGATGAGAAAAGAATATCCGTTAGAAGACCAGACGCGTGATGATAAAGACGATAAAATGTTTGGCAGATAAGAAGTTAGAAATTAGGTTTTAGATATAAGAATTAAAAATCTTCAATCTTCGATCTTAAATTTTAAATATAAAATGAATAAAAAAGAAAATATTATTCCTGAATCGGAAGAAACAATAGAAAAAGAATATTCCATTCTTAATCTTGGGCCTACGCATCCCGCAACGCATGGTATTTTCCAGAACATTTTAAAAATGGATGGTGAAATTATTCATGAGGCAGAACCAACTGTTGGATATATTCACCGCGCTTTTGAAAAATTAGCTGAGCGCAGACCTTACAATCAAATTACTCCAATTACCGATCGTTTAAATTATTGTTCATCGCCCATTAACAATATGGGTTGGCACATGACGGTAGAAAAATTAATTGGCTGCACCGTTCCAAAACGTGTAGATTATATGCGTGTTATTATTATGGAATTGGCGCGTATTGCCGATCACTTAGTTTGTAATTCAGTTATCGGAGTGGATACCGGTGCCATGACAGGTTTCTTGTACATCTTTCAATGGCGTGAAAAAATTTATGACATTTACGAAAGTATTTGTGGCGCGCGTTTAACAACAAACATTGGTCGTATTGGTGGCTTTGAAAGGGAGTGGAGTAAGACTACCTGGGATCAGATCCACAACTTTGTTAAGGAATATCCAAAAGCATTAAAAGAATTTTCAAATTTATTAGAACGCAATAAAATTTTTATGGACCGCACAGTTAATTGCGGACCAATTAGTGCGAAGATGGCGCTTGAATATAGTTTCACCGGGCCAAACTTACGCGCGGCTGGTGTAGATTATGATGTGCGGGTTGCAACACCATATTCATCTTACCAGGACTTTGATTTTATAATTCCTATTGGGCAAAGTGGTGATACCTATGATCGCTTTATGGTACGCCAGGAAGAAATGTGGCAGAGCTTAAAAATTATTGAGCAAGCCATAAAAAATATGCCGAAGGATCAACCGTTTCACGCTGATCTTCCTGAATTTTATTTACCACCAAAAGAAGAAGTTTACAATAATATGGAAGCGCTCATCTATCACTTTAAAATTGTGATGGGCGAAACAGAAGTTCCTAAAGGAGAAGTATATCATTGTGTTGAAGGTGGAAATGGAGAGTTAGGATTTTACCTGGTAAGTGATGGCGGAAGAACACCATACCGTTTGCATTTTAGAAGGCCATGTTTTATATACTACCAGGCTTATTCTGAAATGGTAAAAGGCATTATGCTTTCTGATGCGATTATTACAATGAGTAGCATGAATGTTATTGCAGGAGAGTTAGACGCTTAGAGATTTAAGAATTTAGATTTAAGAAATAATATGAGTTCACAAGTACACGGAACACAACATTTTGACAAAGCCAAACGCGCTACACTGAAGTTTAGTGATGAGGCAATGAAAACAGCACAAGATATTATCTCTCATTATCCGGAGGGGAAACAAAAATCTGCTTTGCTTCCAATATTACACATTGCACAAGCAGAATTTGGCGGATGGTTAAGTCCTGAGGCAATGGATTATGTTGCAGATATTTTAAAAATAAAACCTATCGAAGTTTTTGAAGTGGCTTCATTTTATACTATGTATAATTTAAAGCCAATGGGCAAATGTGTGTTAGAGGTTTGTCAAACAAGTTCTTGCTGGTTAAACGGTGCAGAAGACATTGTAAAATATATCGAGAAAAAATTAAATATTAAAGTTGGCGAAACAACTAAAGACGGCATGTTTTCTTTAAAAGTGGCAGAGTGTTTAGGTTCTTGTGGCACAGCACCTATGCTGCAATGCGGAGCCAGTTACCACGAAAATTTAACTTACGATAAAGTGGATAAAATCATTGAAGCGTACAGAAGCGAAGGAAAATTAAAAAGTTATACTGACTTAGATTATAAAAATACATTGTAAATAAACCCCGCATTATGGGCAAAAAATTATTGATACATAACGATAAAGTTCCCGGGATAGCAACCCTGGAAGTTTACCGTGCACACGGAGGTTACGCCTCTGTAGAAAAAGCATTAAAAACAATGACACCTGACCAGGTTACCGACGAGGTAAAAAAATCCGGTCTGCGTGGTCGTGGTGGCGCTGGTTTCCCTACCGGTTTAAAGTGGAGTTTTTTAGCCAAGCCCGAAGGTGTTAACCGTTACTTGGTTTGTAATGCCGACGAGTCAGAGCCAGGAACTTTTAAAGACCGTTATTTAATGGAAGTAATTCCTCATGCTTTAATTGAAGGTATGATCACTTCTTCTTATGCACTTGGCGCAAAAACTTCTTACATCTACATTCGCGGCGAATATTTTTATGTTGCCCGCATTGTTGAAAAAGCATTAGCAGAAGCATACGCTGCAGGTTGGTTAGGACAAAATATTTTAGGCACAGGTTTTTCACACGATTGTTATGTGCAGGTTGGTGGCGGCGCATATATTTGCGGCGAAGAAACAGCTTTATTAGAATCATTAGAAGGCAAGCGTGGTAACCCGCGCATCAAGCCGCCTTTTCCAGCAGTGGCGGGACTATGGGGCTGCCCAACCGTTGTAAATAACGTAGAAACAATTGCAGCAGTTGTTCCAATTGTGAACGAAGGCGGAGAAGCTTATGCAAAAATTGGTATCGGTAAATCAACCGGAACAAAATTAATTTCTGCATCTGGTCACATCAATAAACCTGGTGTTTATGAAATTGAATTAGGACTACCTGTAGAAGAATTTATTTATAGTGAAGAATATTGTGGCGGTATTCGCAACGGCAAAAAAATGAAAGCCGTTGTTGCAGGCGGATCTTCGGTTCCAATTTTGCCAACCGAATTAATTTTAAAAACTGCAAAAGGCGAACCACGTTTAATGACCTACGAAAGTTTAGCCGATGGTGGTTTTGTAACTGGTACGATGTTAGGTTCCGGTGGATTTATTGTAATGGATGAAGATACCAGTATTGTAAAAAACCTTTTCACTTTCACACGTTTTTATCATCACGAAAGTTGTGGCCAATGTTCGCCTTGTCGTGAAGGAACCGGCTGGATGGAAAAAATATTAAAGAAATTCTTGAACGGTACAGCAAACGAAAGTGATGTTGATCTGCTTTGGGATATTCAAAGTAAAATAGAAGGCAAAACAATTTGTCCTTTAGGTGAAGCAGCGGCCTGGCCGGTTGCAGCAGCTATTCGTCATTTTAAACAAGAGTTTTTAGACGTTGCAAGAAGCAAGAAATTTGTTGATGTAAGTCATTATAATAAACTATATAAAGTAAACGCGTAAAATGAAAGCATCTATTAAAATTATTATGATTTTCTTTTTTATGAGCGTTTCCTTAATGGCTCAAAAAGATAAAAAAGGAAAAGGCAAAGAAAAAGTTGACGAAACGATCTACACAACTGTTGATCAGAAAGCCGTATTTAATGAAGGTGATAATGCTTTGCAAAATTTGATAAAGAAAAATACTTCGATGCCGGCTTCACTAAAAGAAGGTTCAACAGTAAAATGTCCTGTAAAATTAACGATCGATGAAACCGGAAAATTGACAGACGCTGTGATCGATGGTAGCGCAAGCACTTGTGCAGATTGCGATAAAGAAGCGGTTAGGGTTTCAAAAACACTGGCGGGTTTTACACCTGCAAAATTAAAGGGAAAAAATGTAAAAAGTTATTTGGTAGTGAATGTAGATTTTTTTAAAGAAATGAAAGAAGATCCGGATGCAGCTACCAGCAGAAAGAAAAAAATGGTTTGGGATTAATTGTATAAAGATTATTAAGTAATAATGAAAGTAACAATAGACGGAATAGAGATAGATGTACCAAAGGGAACTACTATTCTCCAGGCAGCACGATTGATTGGCCCGCAGGTTGCGCCGCCCGCCATGTGCTATTATACTAAATTAAAAACCAGTGGTGGTTATTGCCGTACCTGTATCGTAAAAGTTACACAAGGCAGTACTGCTAATCCTACACCAATGCCTAAGCCTGTTGCTTCTTGCAGAACAGAGGTAATGGATGGAATGGTTGTTGAGAATTTTATTAATAAAGAAATATTAGAAGCACGTAAAGGTGTTGTTGAATTTTTATTGATCAATCATCCTTTAGATTGTCCTGTTTGTGACCAGGCCGGCGAATGTAAATTACAGGATCTTGGTTACGAAAATGGCTCTGCAAAAACACGTTATGAATTTAAACGTCGCGAATACGAGATGATCGATATTGGCGATAAAATTAAATTACACATGACACGTTGTATACTTTGTTACCGATGTGTAAAAACTGCAGAACAAATCACCGATAAACGTTTGCATGGTGTTGTTCACCGTGGCGATGCTTCAGAGATCTCAACTTATATTGAACAGGTAATTGATAACGATTTTTCAGGAAACGTAATTGATGTATGCCCGGTTGGTGCATTAACCGATAAAACGTTCCGTTTTAAGCAACGTGTGTGGTTCACTAAACCGGTTGATGCGCATCGTAAATGTGATAAGTGTTGTGGTAAAACTCGTGTGTGGTTAAAAGGTGAAGAAGTGGTTCGTGTTACTGCACGTAAAGATCAGTGGGATGAGGTTGAAGAATTTATTTGTAACTCTTGTCGTTACGATCACAAAAAAACAAGCGATTGGGTAATTGAAGGTCCATCACCAATTCATAGAAATTCAGTGATCTCTCAAAATCATTACCAGCATTTAAATGAATTAAAAGTGCAGGTAATGAAACAACAAAAAGCTTTAGGATTTATGCCAATAGATAAAAAACCTTAATAAAGAAAAGAACTATGTTAGCTTTTATTATTTATAAATTAATTATTTGTGTAGCCGTGTTCGGTCTCTCATTAGCAGTGGCTGCATACTCAACATTATGGGAGCGTAAGCTTTCTGCTTTGCTACAAGATCGTGTTGGTCCGGATAGGGCTGGTCCATTTGGTTTATTACAACCTTTAGCTGATGGCGGAAAAATGTTCTTTAAAGAAGAGATCATTCCAAATGTATCTAACAAATTTTTATTTATTCTTGGTCCGAGTTTAGTTATGTTAACCGCGCTTATGACAGGCGCAGTTATTCCCTGGGCAAAAGACGCTTACGTTGGTGGTAAATTATACAGCATGCAAATTACCGATATCAATATTGGTATCTTATATTTATTTGGTGTTGTTTCGGTTGGTGTTTATGGAATTATGATCGGCGGTTGGGCATCTAATAATAAATATGCTTTATTGGGTTCAATGCGTGCGTCTTCTCAAATGATCAGTTACGAAATTGCAATGGGCATCGCAGTAATTGCATTAATTATTACTTCAGGTGGCACTTTAAGTTTACGTGAAATTGTTGAACAACAAGATGCAGGTTTTGCAAATATTGTTTGGCAACCATTAGGCTTTATTATCTTTTTTGTTTGTGCTTTGGCAGAAACCAATCGTGCACCATTTGACTTACCGGAATGTGAAGCCGAATTAGTTGGTGGCTATCACACCGAATATTCATCTATGAAACTAGGGTTGTTCTTATTTGCAGAATACATTAACATGTTTATTTCATCGGCAGTAATGGCTGCGTTTTATTTTGGCGGATATAATTTTCCATTCGCGCAGGAATTATATGATGCAATGGGATTAGCAGACGGCTCTAAATGGATCGCTATTATTGGTTTTGGAGCATACTTTACAAAGATCTTCCTTTTCATTTCTGTATTCATGTGGATCCGTTGGACATTACCACGTTTCCGTTACGATCAGTTAATGAATTTAGGTTGGAGAATTTTATTACCACTTTCACTTTTAAATTTAGCAATAACAGTTGTAGTTGAATTTTTTAGAGGACATATAACTTTTTAGAAGTTGAAAAAAGGATTTAAAATATTAATGGGAGTAATGGAGGGAGCGGAAATTTACGCACTCGTTGTTATTGCTATAGTATCATTATTTAAATAAAAAGAAATGCAGTTAACTAACAGAAGCAAAGTAGTATCAAATAAAGTGCAAACCGCAATGGAGCAACTTTATTTGCCCGGCATTTTAAAAGGGATGTTAATTACAGGAAGCCATTTATTCAAACGCAGGGCTACAGTAAAATATCCTGAAGAGACCCGTCCTGTTGCAGCTGTTTACAGAGGTTGGCATGTTTTAAAGCGCGATGAGAATGGCGCTGAACGTTGCACCGCTTGCGGATTATGCGCAGTGGCCTGTCCGGCTGAAGCAATTACAATGGAAAGTGCAGAGCGGAAAAAAGGAGAAGAAGGTTTATACAGGGAAGAAAAATATGCAAAGGTTTACGAGATAAATATGTTGCGTTGTATCTTCTGCGGTTTATGCGAAGAAGCCTGTCCGAAAGAAGCAATATTTTTAACTGATCGTTTGGTAGATACAGAATATGAAAGAGAAGATTTTGTTTACGGAAAAAGTAAGTTAACCGAGAAAGTAGATAAACGTATTGATGTGTCAAAACGACAAACGTTAGAAGTAGCAGAATTTAAAAAATTACCAGGACTAAAACACAATGAAATGTGGGATAGCAAAAAGATAGATAAAGGACACAAGCATTAGTCAATTAGACTATGTGACAATTGGATAATTAAATTGGCACATTAACTAATTGCCGAATTAAATAATTAAAGAAAAAATATGTTATTAGGATACACAATTACACAATGGCTTTTCGGGATACTTTCTTTCCTGTCCATCATGTTTGGTTTAATGGTAGTGTTTAGCCGTAACCCGGTAAACTCTGTTTTATATTTAGTACTTACATTTTTCTGTATTGCGGGTCATTACTTATTATTGAACGCGCAATTTTTAGCTGTGGTACATATTGTAGTATATGCAGGTGCTATCATGGTACTCTTTTTATTCGTGATCATGTTAATGGATTTGAACCATGATAACGAACCACAAAAAACCTGGATCAGTAAAATCATTGCAGGTATTGCCGGCGGTATGTTATTATGTGTGTTGGTTGGTTCTTTAAAAGGAAGCGAACAACTAGGAATTTCTCAATATGGTTCTTCTCAAATTGGCATGGTGAAGAATTTAGGTAAAGTATTGTTCAGTGAGTTTTTGTTCCCATTTGAGATCGCCAGTATATTATTACTTGCAGCGCTTGTAGGTTCAATTATGATCGGTAAAAAAGAAATTAAATAAATATTATGATCAACGGGATATCAATAAATTATTACTTGCTGCTAAGCGCAGTATTATTTATCATCGGCGCGGTAGGTGTTATGGCACGCCGTAACTCTATCATTATTTTTATGTGCATTGAGTTAATGCTGAATGCAGTGAACTTATTATTGGTTGCTTTTAGCACGTTGCACAATGATGCCAGCGGACAAGTATTTGTATTTTTTATTATGGCAGTAGCTGCCGCTGAGGTTGCAGTTGGACTTGCTATTTTAAGTATGATCTACAGAAATGTAAAAACAATTGATACAGACATATTAAGTAATTTAAAAAATTAGTTTTCGGTTTATGATTAAGTTGATCGGTTTAGTTCCATTATTTCCCTTGATCGGGTTTTTAATAAATGGATTCTTTGGAAAAAAAATCAGCAAAGGCTTAAGTGGCATTATTGCTTCTGTAAGTATTTTAGCTTCTTTTATTTTATCTGTTCTTATTTTTTTAGAGCTAAATGGTTCAACAGAAAAATCTCATATAGTTAATTTATTTTCGTGGATCAATTCAGGTACGCTTACCGTTCCATTCGAGTTATTGGTTGATCCTCTTTCTGCTTTATTCTTATTGATCATTACAGGTATCGGCTTTTTAATTCATGTATACTCTATAGGTTATATGCACGATGACGAAGGCTTCTCACGCTTCTTCACCTACTTAAATCTATTTGTGTTCTTTATGTTGTTGTTGGTTTTAGGAAACAACTACTTAATAATGTTCGTTGGTTGGGAAGGTGTTGGTCTCTGTTCTTATTTATTAATTGGTTTCTGGTTTAAGAACACTGCTTATAATAACGCAGCAAGAAAAGCTTTTGTGATGAACCGTATTGGTGACCTTGGATTTTTATTAGGGGTCATTTTAATTTTTATTACTTTCAGTAGCATTTCTTATAATGAAGTATTCTTAAAAGCCGGAACTGTTTCAACAGGTAGAATAACCTGTATCGCTCTTTTATTATTTGTTGGTGCAATGGGTAAATCAGCACAACTACCATTATATACCTGGTTACCTGATGCGATGGCCGGTCCAACGCCTGTATCTGCATTGATCCACGCAGCGACGATGGTTACTGCCGGTATCTATATGATCGTTCGTTCTAACATCTTTTATTCTATCAGTGAAGTAGCCAGCGAAACAGTTGCGATTGTTGGCGTTGTTACAGCATTATTCGCAGCAACAATTGGTCTCTTTCAAAACGACATTAAAAAGATCCTTGCTTATTCAACTGTTTCACAATTAGGTTTAATGTTCTTGGGTTTAGGTGTTGGCGCTTATAGCTCTTCTGTTTTTCACGTTACAACACACGCGTTCTTTAAAGCATTATTATTCTTAGGTGCAGGTTCTGTTATTCATGCCATGGGTGGTGAGCAGGACATTCGCAAAATGGGCGGCTTAAGCTC
>JAUXSA010000009.1 GCA_030681615.1 Bacteroidota bacterium | reverse complement strand
CATGGCTTCCATTAAAATATCCAGTCCTTTATAATGACGGATCAAACCAAAAAATAAAATAATTTTATCGTTATTATTTAAATTTAATTTTTTGCGCGCTTCGTCCATACTTACACTGGCACCATACGTTTCGTACATAGGGTGAGGGGAGTAGGCTTTATTTTTTGTATCCGAAAATTTTGAGATATCATTTAAAACCGTTTTACTCATAGCAATAAAACCGTGACAACTCTTTACAAAGTAATTAGTGAAAGGCTTATCTCCAAAACGTTTTTCATGCGGAATGATGTTATCCGTTAGTGCCAGCACTTTTGTTTTTGATCTCACTAAACGTCCGATAGTGCCTAAAGCCGGACCAAAAAAAGGCAACCAATAACGGAACAAAATAAAATCGGGTTTCTCTTTTTTAATAAAACGCGCCACTTTAAACCAGTTAAAAGGGTTTACGGTATTTATAAGTGTGTGGATCTTTATTCCTGCAGGCGCCTGGCCACTTGTTTCAAACTGTGTGGATCCGGGAAATAAAAAATTAGGGTATTGTAAAGAGTAAGAAATTATTTGTGAATCGTGTCCCGCTTTATTTAATTCGGCGCAAAGGTTCTCGTTAAATTGCGCGGGTCCGCCACGAAGCGGGTAAGCTGGACCTACTATAAATATTTTTAAGTGTTGTTTATTTTCCACCGCTATAAAAATACTTTTTTATTCTGTAAGAAATTGTTTCCTAGGTTAATATTTCCTAATTTCAGTTTAAAATAATTTATGGAAGATAATTTTAAAGAAGTAAGCTACTCTGCCACAACCGTTAGTGAATTAATGATACCGGCTTATGCTAATTTTGGTGGCAAGATCCATGGCGGTATTATTTTATCATTAATGGATAAAGTAGCTTATGCCTGCGCTTCAAAACACGCCAGTAATTATTGTGTTACCGTTTCGGTTGAGAATGTTGAGTTTATTGATCCCATAGAAGTTGGTGAGATGGTTACCTTATATGCTTCTGTAAACTATGTGGGTACTTCCTCCATGGTTGTAAGGATAAAAGTTATAGCTGAGAATTTTTTGATCGGAACTGTAAAACATACAAATACCTCTTATTTTACCATGGTGGCTAAAGATGCCAATGGTAAACCTACAAAAGTACCCGGATTAATTTTAGAGACAAAAGAAGAAGTGAAGCGTTTTTTAGAAGCTATTAAACGTAAAGAACTAAGAACATCGTATAAAAAAGCCATGCAGGATGTAAGGATCTCTTTACTGGTTGAACCAGAAGATAAGATGCTGGAAAATGAGAGATGTATATTAAGACTTTAGCGTTATTACCGATATAACAAACAGTATTTTTTAATCTATTGTTTATAGATTCACTTCGTCGTCAAAAGCACTTAATGAATTACCTGTTGAACTTGAGTAACCTAAACGTTTGCCCGTTCTTAAAGCACTGCTGCTCGATTTTTCCTGGATCTCGGCAACGGTTACATGTTTTACTGCATCAAATGGAGGCGTGAACAGATCGAAGGTGATCGAATAAATAATAAGTTCGTTGATGATATCGGTTAACTGTTCTTTTGAAACAGGTTCTAAGCTAAACGAATTGTATTTGTAACCAATTTGTGTACGTGTCTCTAAAAAGAATTTTTTTTCGCGGTTCACAAATATGCGGGCAATTAAATATCCGAGGTCGTTTAAACGATTATACTTATACGAATCGGCCAAAAAATTATAAACGCTGATGATACCGCTGAAAGAATTGAGATCGTTATCTTTAATATAACTTGTCTTATACATGGGATGCGAACGATCAAATTCAAAAACATTTGAGTGCATCTGGAAATCTAAAATATCGCCGGCCACTTTTAAGTACATATCCTGCAGACTAACATCCTTGTAATAAATATGCACACGTTTATCTATTTTAGAGATCTCGTTCCCTAATTCATCCGCTCTTGATCTTAAAATATCTTTCAGTTCGTTAAAAACATTGATGGTGTTTGTGTACACATCCTGTTTCATTACAGATTTTTCTGCCAATAATTTTAAGATGGTTTCGTTCTGTTTTGTTTCCTGTTCGCTGCTCATGGCGTTTGGTTTTAATAAGCTCTGGCAAATAATACCCTTTGCGTGCTGGGTTTTCCACTATAAATACAAACACCATTCTCTAACGGATTATTTAAGGGAATACAACGAATAGTGGCCTTTGTTTCATTCTTAATTTTCTCTTCGGTCTCGGGAGTTCCATCCCAATGCGCTAATATAAAGCCGGTCTTTTCATCCAGTACCTTTTTAAATTCATTGTACGACTCAACCTTGTGCGTCATAGTGTTCATGCGCTCTTTGGCCTTATTAAAAAGATTGGCCTGTATATCACGTAACAATTTTTCAATATACGCTTCAACATCGTTCATGTTTATCACTTCTTTACTCAGAAGATCACGACGGGCAACTTCAACAGTACCACTTTCAAGATCTCTTTCGCCAATAGCAACCCGCACAGGAGTGCCTTTTAATTCATGGTCAGCAAATTTAAATCCGGGACGTTGTGAGTCGCGGTTATCGTATTTAACGGAAATATTTTTCGCTTCAAGTTTAGCTTTAAGTGAAAAAGCAAATTCGTTTATTTTGGTTAAACCTTCGGCGGTCTTATAAATTGGTACTATAACTACCTGTGTTGGTGCTAATTTTGGTGGAATAACCAGGCCATGGTTATCGCTATGGGTCATAATAAGCGCGCCCATTAATCGGGTGCTAACACCCCAGCTGGTAGCCCAAACGTAATCTAATTTACCTTCTTTATTGGCAAATTTCACATCAAATGCTTTGGCAAAATTTTGTCCTAAAAAGTGAGAGGTTCCGGCTTGTAAAGCTTTACCATCCTGCATTAATGCTTCGATCGTATATGTATCATCGGCTCCTGCAAAACGCTCATTAGCAGTTTTTACACCTTTAATCACAGGCATTGCCAACCAGTTCTCTGCAAAATCAGCATACACTTCAAGCATTTTACGTGATTCTTCAACAGCTTCCTCTTTTGTTTCGTGGGCGGTGTGACCTTCCTGCCATAAAAATTCGGCAGTGCGTAAAAATAAACGTGTACGCATTTCCCAACGCACTACATTAGCCCATTGATTTATCAATAATGGAAGATCGCGGTAACTTTGGATCCAGCCTTTGTAAGTATTCCAAATAATAGCTTCGCTGGTTGGACGAACGATCAATTCTTCTTCCAGTTTAGCTTCCGGATCAACAATTAATTTACCCGGATTTTGAGGATCTGTTTTTAATCTATAATGAGTAACAACGGCGCATTCTTTTGCAAAACCTTCGGCATTTTTTTCTTCGGCCTCAAATAATTTTTTTGGAATAAATAAAGGAAAATAGGCATTAACATGCCCTGTATCTTTAAACATTTTATCTAGCGTTTGCTGCATTTTTTCCCAGATAGCATAACCATGCGGTTTAATAACCATGCAACCTTTAACGGCGCTATGGTCTGCCATATCTGCTTCAACAACAATATCATTGTACCATTTACTGTAATCTTGCTCTTGTGGTGTGATAACCTTACTCATAAATCAATTTAGTTCTGTTAAACATTTTATCTGTTTATAAATTAAAAGATAAAAAATGTAAAATTTAAAAATAATAGCTTGTTTTTGTGTAAATTTACTTAAAATCTCCGCAATATTATTAACTATTAAAAAATTTGCGATGAAAAAATTCTTAGTACCAATAGCTCTTTTTACACTTATTTTTAGTTCGTGTAAAACCTCACAGATCGCTTCTTATCAGGATGATATTTATACAAGTCCATCTGAAGAAAAACGATTAGCAAAAATTGCTGCCGAGCAAAGAGCAAAAAAAGATGCGGAGGAAAAACAAAAACAGGAAGAAGCTGCTTTAGCTCAAAAGGCTAAAGACGATGCTAATCCTTATTACCAGGATCCGCAATACAATTCAGACGATTATTACGATTATAAATATGCTTCGCAAATGCGCCGGTTTAATAATCCGGTGTCGGGCGTAGGATATTATGATAATTATTATACCAATGCTTATATGTATAATCAAAACCCATATAACTACGGTTCCAGCATTTATGGTTCTTATAACTATTTTATGCCATCTAATCAATTTAATAATTACAGTAGCGGACTTTCTTTAGTGTTTAGTACCGGTAATTATTATGGTAATGGTGGCTATGGTTACGGTGGTGGATTTGGCAATGGTTTTGGCGGTTATTACGGCTGCAACAATCCTTATTGGGGTAATCCATATTACAACCCATATTACAACCCATATTACAATCCTTACTTCAGTCAATATACCTGTGGTTTTCCGGGTTATAATAATTTTGGTTACGACCCTTATTGGGCAGGTTATAACAATGGTTTCTACAATGGTTCTAACTGGGGTTATTACAATAGTTATGATGTAAACAGTGGTTACAGTCAGGCTTCGTATGGTCCAAGAGGCAGTAATGGTGGTGGCAACGGACAACGTAAGAGTACCACTCCGGGCATGTCGGTTAATGAAGCCGGTGGTGCGCGTCAGCAATTCATTAATGATGTTGTTGTAAAACAAGAAAGCACTCCAAAATTTACCGAAGTACCTCGTAAAAAAATTAATAATAATACCTCAATAGAGAATTTTGGTAATAGTTCTATTAATTCGCAACCCGGATATACTACTCCCCGTGGAAATTCTACAACAGAAACTTACCCTGGTAAAACGGAAACAAATCCTGTAAGAAATACACCAAAAGAGAATACAGGTTTTTGGCCTAATTTTGGTTTAGGGAATACAAATACTAACACCAATAGTAATCCTGTAAAAAACACCGGTACATCAACCAGTAATGAAAATTCTGGTCTGGGTAAACCAAATAGAAATACTACTAATCCTGGTAAAAACACTGGTAATTCCGGAAATTCAGGTTCAGGTAAGAACACTAATTATGATAACGGTGGTTCTAACTCTAACTCAGGTTCGGGTCGTAATCAGGGTAGTACATTTGAGAGCCCTAGTAATTCAAATTCTAACTCTAACAGTGGCGGTAGTAATAATAGTGGCAGCGGATCATCCAGTCCAAGAAATTCAAATAGCGGAGGCGGTAACCGTCCAAGATAATTTTATGTATCGTATTAGATTTTTCTTCAGCCTTTTAATTTTAGGTTTGAATGTTCATTCACAGAATGATATTGACGCTATCCGTTATTCACGTTATGGTGTAAACGGCACATCACGCTTTGTTGCAATGGGTGGGGCTTTTGGTGCTATTGGTGCTGATCTTAGCTGTGCGGCATATAACCCTGCAGGTTTAGGACTTTACAGAAAAGGTGAGATAAATTTTTCGGGTGGTTTAAGAACTACCAATAACGAAGGAATAATTAACTCTAAATCCTCAAGTATTTCTGACGCTGCTTTTGTTTTTAATAATTTCGGGATCCTTGGTGGCTGGGAAGCTAAGAACGATAAAGAAAGCAGGAACATTATATCTTTTACTAATTCGCAAACACAAAACTTCCTTAATAAAACAAGGATGTCGTCTTACACCAATAATAATTCTATTTTAAAAGATATGTCAGATATTGCCAATCAATCTTATGGCAATTTAAACAGTTTTTATGAAGGCCTTGCCTACCAGACATATTTATTGGATAAGGATACTGTAAATAGGCGATACAACTCTTTAGTAGATACCAAGCGTAGTGTAAAACAAACCCGCGACCTTGTAACATCAGGAAAAGTTAATGAACTAAATTTTTCTTATGCCTACGCGTTAAAAGATCAGTTTTATTTTGGTGCGAGCCTTGGCTTGCCGAGGGTAGAATATACATCTACCTTAACTCACAACGAAGTGGATGATAAAGACAGTATGCGCATTGGATACACTTCTACAACACCCCCCTTAACTTATACAACCACCTACCTTGAGGCAATACCGAACCTGCATTCTGACTATCAACAGATGCTTGGTTTTAAAAGCCTTACATATACCGAATACTTTAAAACAAAAGGCAGTGGTGTAAATTTAAAAGTGGGCGGTATTTTCAGGCCAAATGATCTTGTGCGTTTTGGCTTTTATTATCATACACCAACTATTTATACTTTAAAGGATGAATATTATAATGCTATGGTTTCTTCTTTTGATAAAGATCCTTCACAAACAATAACCGTAAAAGATCCCGAAGAGGGTGGCTATTTTAATTATACAATTATTACACCTTCAAGAATAAGCGCTAATACCGCATTTATAATTGGCAAATTAGTGGCAATAGGCGTTGATTATGAAATGGTAAATTTTAAAACAGCTTCATTAAGTAGTGGCGATATAAGCGATTTTGCTGGAGTTAATGCTGTTATAAAAAAGAAATATAGTAACGGCCATAACGTACGAATAGGTAGCGAATTTAATATAAAGCCGGTAATGGTGCGCGTGGGTTATAATATGCAAGGCAGCCCTTTTGGTGATGTTTTTGCAGGAGATTTTGTAAGAAACTCATTTTCGCTTGGAGCAGGTTTTAGAACAAAAAATAATTTATATTTTGATTTTGTTTGGGTAAAAACGGTAAGTACCGAGGTATATGATCTATACCAGGAGCGTGACTATCAAGCCAAAATAAATTATAATGCCACCAATGTTTCTGCAACGATCGGTATTAAATTCTAAGTTTTTTTACCTAATACTGTTTTTTTGAGCAATTAATCTTTACTTTTAAATTCTTAATATTTATAAGGATTTAATTATGGGTAAAAAAATATTGGCAAACGATGGTATTGATGCCGTTGGAAAAGGTTTGCTTGAAAAAGCAGGTTTTACTGTTGTAACCGAAAAAGTTGAACAGGATAATATTGCAAAAGAAATTAACGATAAAGGTTATGTGGCCGTTACTGTTCGCAGCGCTTCTAAAATAAGAAAAGATATTATTGATGCCTGCCCCGGCTTAAAGGTAATTGCCCGTGGTGGAGTAGGTATGGACAATATTGACGTGGAGTATGCAAGATCAAAAGGCATTAATGTAATTAATACACCGGCCGCTTCAAGTAACTCTGTAGCAGAACTTGTATTTGCACATTTATTTAATGCTGCCCGTTTTTTATATGACAGCAATCGTCAGATGCCAAATAGCGGCGAAGATAAATTTGATGAGCTTAAAAAGAAATACGCCAAAGGTATTGAGCTTAGAGGTAAAACAATGGGTATTGTTGGTTTTGGAAGAATAGGCCAGAGTGTTGCTAAAATGGCTTTGGGCCTGGGTATGAAAGTGCTGGCCTTTGATCCATTTGTTACTGATGCAAAAATTGATATTGAAATTGATGGGAATGAAAAAGCCGCCTCCGTAAGTATCAAAACCGTTGGTATGGATAAGGTCATTCAAAACTCAGATTATATAACATTTCATGTTCCGGGAGGAAAATTAATTACACGTCACGAAATTGCTTCTATGAAGAATGGTGTGATCTTAGTAAATACCGCACGTGGTGGTGTTATTAACGAAGACGATCTTTTAGAAGCCTTGAACAGCGGCAAAGTAGCACACGCTTGTTTGGATGTGTTCGAGAACGAACCCCGACCTTCTATCGCTATTTTAAAACATCCAAAAATTTCGTTAACGCCACATATTGGTGCAGCCACAAACGAAGCGCAGGAGCGTATTGGCGTTGAACTGGCAGAAAAATTAATTGAAGCTTTGAAATAAACAGTCGATAGTCGTTAGAGATTAGTCATTAGTCTTGGCTCAATTTCTCCCGACTCTTGACTATAGACTAACAACTAACGACTGATTTGAATGGCAACAGTTCTCCCTTTTAAAGGCTTAAGGCCAACCAACGATAAGGTACACTTAGTAGCTTCGCGTAGTGTGGATGGTTATAATCCTGCCGAACTAAAAGAAAAATTAGCAGGCAATCCTTTTACTTTTTTGCATGTTATTAATCCTGATTTTGATGATGGGGTTAGAACAAAGCCGGGGTCTAAAGAGAGATTGGTAAAAGTAAAACGCCGGTTTAAATCCTTTATTAAAGAAAAGATCTTTCAGCGCGACGAAAAACCAGCCTATTATATTTACCGACAGATAAAAAATAACATTGAGTTCATTGGTATCATTGGCTGCACGAGCATTGATGATTATATGAATGGTGTGAT
>JAUXSA010000008.1 GCA_030681615.1 Bacteroidota bacterium | reverse complement strand
TTTAATGGTTTGTCGGCCGGTATATATTTTGTCGGGAATATTAGAAATTCAGAAGTAATTAAAATTATTTAGATCTGATCAGGCTATTAGGCAAAGACAAGTATTTGTTTTGCTTATTTTTGACTTATATCCTAAAATTTAACATTTATGGTGTAAGGAACAGGTTAAAAGATCGACTATACAATAAATAACATTATATCTATGAAAAAAGAGCTCAGTTTTTTAATTTTTGGTTTGGGTTGTATTGCCCAAAACTCCTTTTCGCAAAGGATAGTTTTGATAGAACAATTCACTAATTCGGGCTGTCCGCCATGTGCAGTATCCACACCACCAGTATTTAATTATGTAAATAATAATCCAGCAGATGTGGTTGCTATTGGTTACCACACATCCTATCCTTACAGCGACAGTATGTATTTTGAGAATCCGGTAGAGTCAAGCGCCCGGGTTTCCTATTATGGTTCTTTTGGCGTACCACAATCTTTTGTTGATGGAAATTATTACAATAATTCTTCTTCTAATTTCTTACCTGTAATGGCAAGTACCATTAATACAAGAAAAGCCATTGCAAACAAGTATAACATTAGCAATGTAAGCACAACCATAAACACAAATAATCTTAGCACCAAGATCGCTTTCGAATCTTTAAGCGCTTCTAATATAAACGATACATTGAGGGCTCATGTTGTTGTGATCGAAAAAAATGTACTTAAAAGTTCTTATGCAGCTTCACCGGGGGCAAATTCAGAAACTAATTATGAATATGTAATGCGTAAAATGTTGCCAAACCAAAATGGTTCATTCTTAATTAACCGCGGCTTAAACGGAAAAGATACAATTACCTTGAACTGGGCCATGCAAAAAATTAAAAATAATGTAGAAGTAAGGATTGTTGCTTTTGTTCAAAATAAAAATACAAAAGAAGTATACATGGCCAATATGTTCTCAACTAATCTTTCTACCGGAGTTGATGAAATTAATGCAGAACAATTGTCTTTTCATGCATATTCAGATCCAATACTTAAAACAATTACAATTACTTCAACTAAATTAAAAAACACAGCCAACATTGCTATTATTGATATGTCAGGTAAAAACGTTGTTTCTGAAAAGCTCACACCGGGCGAAACCATTCACTTAAGTACTTCTTCTTTTAATGCTGGTATTTATTTTATAGGCTTAAATGATGGCGTTAATTTCCAGTCAAAAAAAATAATTATTGAATAAATATTATAGTTTATCTCAACAAAAAAGCCCTTCAAAAGTGAAGGGCTTTTTTTATACAAATATTGATCTTATTATTTCGTTAACACTTTAAACTCAACTCTACGGTTTAACTTGCGCCCTTTGGCTGTTTCATTACTTGCAACCGGTTGCGTTTCGCCAAAACTTTTTAAAGTTACCTGTGCTTCGCTTACACCTAATTTAGTTTTTAAATATTTTGAAACAGCTTCAGCACGTTTATATGCTAATTGATCATTATATGCTTTTGAACCAACATTATCAGTATGTCCCGAGATCTCAACAGTCATAGAAGGATAGTCTTTAAATAATTTTACCAAACGGTCTAATTCGTAATTCGATTCCTTTTTTAATTCCGCTTTGTCAAAATCAAAAAAGATATTGTTGATGGAGATCGATTGTCCTGCTTCAATTGGCGTGATGTAAAGATCCTGTGTCATTTCTTTATACTCAGGTAATTTATTGAGATCAATATTTGAGTTCACAGAAATAAAACCTTTTTTCTCTGCCAGATAACCGTAACTTGTTCCTGAAGGCAATACAATGGCGTATTCGCCGGTTACAGGATTAGAAACAGCAATACCAGATTCTTTTCCGTCTGTTAGATTTTCGAAGAAGATCCTTACGTCTGAAACAGGTTCGTTTGTTTTACTGTTAATTACTTTACCTTTTACCAAAACCACAGGTGTTGGTTTTAATGTTTGTACAAGAGCTAACGAATACAGATCATAATCACCTGCTGTTTCACTTTCTGTAGTAAAATATACTTTGTTACCCGATGCAGAAACCGTGAAAAAAGACTCATCATGTGATGAGTTTACTTTAGGACCCAAATTTTCAGGAATAGACCAGTTTGTCCATGTATCATCCAACCTTCTTGTCATGTACACATCGGTTCCACCATAACCTGTTAAACCATCTGACGTATAATATAAAGTACGGTCATCAGCGGCTAAGAACGGTGCGCTCTCTGTTCCACGACTATTTACCTGCTGGCCAAGGTTAATTGGTTTTGTCCAGGTACTGTCTTCCTTCATCGTACTTACATATATATCAAGTTTACCATAGGTATTCTTTTTAATTTCCTTAGCCATCAATAAATATTTTTGACTGTTAGAAAGATAATAGGCAACAAACTCGCTGCTATTAAAATCGTCTTCTATTTGTATTGTTTGCGGAAAACTCCAACCTGTTGCTGTTCGGTGGCTTATAGAAACACCCTGACGCATCGAACCGTCAACACTATAAGCATTTCCTAAAAGGATGGTATTGCCATCCGGCGAAATGGAATTAATAAAATTGGGAAATTTATTATTTAAAGGTGCGCCAATATTTTTTGCCCCGCCCCATGTATTTGCTTTAGCATCCCACTCTGCATACCAGATATCTTCTTCATCATCTTTTCCGCCAACATTTCCCGGATCGCGGTAACGACTAAAATATAGCGTGTTGCCATCGGGCGAAACCAACGGGCCCATTTCAGGATATTGACTATTTACGCCACCGGTTAGTTTAGTAGCTACCATTCCTGATTTTATAATATCAGATTCGCTTAATTTTATTTCCATTGGTTTATCCGACTCTAATAAACCAATAGCATCAATAGCAACGGGAATATATTGAATGGATTGAAAAATAATTTTTACAGCTGCAATTTTAAAATCAATAGCAGAAGCATCTACATTTAAAAGTCTGCCGCCGCTTAAACCTTTCTTAAAGGCGTAAGACATAACTTCTTTTTCCTTTTCAAGTGAATCGTACGCAAAAACCTTACTGATATAACCAGGATGATTAGATTCGCCAATTAAAATATATTTTGCTTTCATAGGAGTTAAAAAACTAACTTTAATAAATTCAACTTTTTCGCCATTTCCTTTTGGTTCCCATGCATTGGCATTTTTTCCACTGCGGGGTAATACGTTTGGTCTTCCCAAAGCTTGTTTTGCGGAATATTCCTTTGTACCTATCTGCGATGAATGATCAACTACTTTATATGCCCATTGAACGGTTTGCGAATTAATAAATAAGGGTACTACAAAAATGAAGAGGATAATAATTTTTTTCATAAACAATTTTTAATTGTATTATGGCAATTGTTATTCCTGAGCAGGCGCTCAAACAAACTGTGGAAATGCTCGATTTCAATATACCAATTTTGGGAACCATTTCTACATAGTGTGGATTAAACGCCCCTTTTATTACTATTGCAAAAATAACCACATAGACACATAGGTTTTACAAATTCAAACTAATATGCAAAAGTAAAACATAGGATTTTTTTTGCTTTGCAAAGAAAATTTATGTGCGCCTTATCTGCACTTAATTGTATCTTCTTTTCTATCTTTCTATGTGGTTAAAAAATGTAATTAATTCAATCCCCTAACCCCATTCTCAAAGAGGAATCCGTTATCAGAACTCCAACCTGTAACTCAATAATGGCAACAATGGTGTTTGGTACCAATACTTCACACTTCCTGTTTTCAGATCAAAATATTGTCCACCAACATTTTTGCGATTGGTTGTATTTTGAATATCTAACGCCAACGTACTTGTTACATGTTTATAATTGCGCTTTACACTAATACGGATATCCAATCTATAATAATCGGGATTTTTATTTTCGAATGTTTTTTCAGTATTAAATTTAGTTTGTCCGGCTGCTAATGAAGCGGGCAGATCAATTGGTGTATAGCGATAGCCACCTACATAAATAGATTTAATATTAAACCCTATAACCCGGTTCTTTCTTTTTTCTGACAAGATCCATTCTTTACCAGCTGTAAATGTTACAGCGTAATTAGTATTAAAACGTGTGTTGTACCAAACATTATTGGCTGCTTTGTATTCTGAATTATATAATGAGGTTGATAAAATGTAATACAGGTTTTTATGCAGAAAACGCTCGTAAGTTAATTCCAATCCATAATTCTTTCCCAGTCCTTTATTTGTAAGCTGATCGGTATTATAACCATCTACTTCATTCAGCATAGAATAGGTACTTGTTTTATCAACACTTACTGGCACGTTAAATAAATGCTGATAATAAACTTCTGTTTTTATGTGCGAGAAATCATTAATGACCCTGTCGTATCCCAAAACCAAATGTTGCGCTTTGCTTAATTGTAAATTTTTATTTGGTGTTGAGAAAGTATTATCGTCGTTTTGTTTCTTTGCAAAATAAACACCTATTGGCTGAAGCTGGCTATGCAAACCATAACCTATTGTGAAAATATTTTTTTGCGTGAGCTCATATTTTAAAGAAGCGCGCGGCTCTACCGAATTAGAATTATTTAAAAGTAAATGAAAATAATGCAAACCAACATTGGTTGTTAATTTTGGTGTTACTTTATAATTCCATTGAAAAAACGCCTGGGCTGTTTGCGTACTACCTTTTACATTAATGCGCTCTTTTAAAACAGTCGAATCGCCCAGATCCTTTTGAGAAAGGTTATAACCGAGTTGATTTAAAATAAAACCACTTCGTATGTTGCTCT
>JAUXSA010000004.1 GCA_030681615.1 Bacteroidota bacterium | reverse complement strand
TTAGCGATAACCGGTTGAAAAACCGGAGGGCAGTTAGCAACAAAAGTGCCGGTGCCTGCAAAATCTGCATTAATAATAGCAATTTGATCTTGTACCTGTGCCTGCGAAATATTATCGCCTACGCCAATAGCACCGCCAGAGTGAATTACGTGAACCACTACTGGTATTGTATAATTTGTTGCCTGAATTTTATTGGCAACCAAATATTCTTTATACTCGGCTACTTTTTTATTGAACCACTCATCCCATTGTTGTGAAGGGATCTCTGTACCACAGGTACGGTTCGGCGGCACAGTGTTTTTTTCGTTCTGTGCATTTAAAAATGTGAAGCTTAAAAAAGCAAAACCTGAAATAAGTAATTTTTTGATCATGTGGTTGTTTTTTCGTTGGATAAATTTAGGCAAAAGCAACAGCATCGCAAATTTTTTCACTCATTCAAAATCACTTTTAACTCAATGCACTACTAAAATTTTAGATTTAAAGTGGGGAAATAAAAAAATGTGTGTAAAAAAAAGCTCCTTAAAATTTAAGGAGCTTTTTAAAAGAACAAAAATTGATATTTATTGTTTTACAACCTTTAATACCTGTTTGGTATTATTACTTAGTATGTTAACGTAATAAATACCGTTAGCTAAATTGCTGATGTTTAAATTTACAGAATCGCTGTTGCTTGTGCTCTCAACAACCACGCGGCCTGTAACATCGCTTACACGAATTGTTTTAGTTGCACCGTTTGCCATTTCAACAATAAATACACCATTTGTTGGATTTGGATAAACCACTAACGAAGAGTAGGTATTTTGGTTCGAAGATAAACCACTGCAAACAGAAACTGCCTGGCTAATAGTATAAGAAGCATTACAGCCTAAAGCATCAGTACCTGTTACAGTATAAACTGTAGTTACAGATGGAGAAACGGTGATAACGGTTGTAGTAGCACTTGTATTCCATAAGTAAGTATTTGCACCACTTGCAGTAATGCTTGCGGTTTGACCAACACATAATAAAGTTGTGCTGCTTACCGCGCTTACAGCCGGGCTAGGATTAACACTAACGGCTTGTACTGCAGTAGCCGTACAACCTCCAGCGCTTTCGCCTATAACTGTATAGGTTGTGCTAACCGTTGGTGATGGAGCAATACTTGATGTAGTTGCAGCAGTATTCCATGTATAAGTTGAAGCACCATTAGCTGTTAAACTAACAGGTGTTCCTGCACAAATAGTTGTTGTGCCGCTTGTAATTGAAACTGTTGGATTTGGATTAGAAGTTACAGTATAAGCAGTTAAAGCATTTAAACAACCTAAAGTTGTGTATAACTCAACTCTTGATATACTTCCTGAAGCCTCTGTCCATAAATCCTGAGGAGCAGTAGTTGATAACGGGAATTGCATACCAAGACGGTTTAATGTTAATGTATTTGTTCCTAAACTTGATGTATATGGACCAGTTGCATATGAATTAACATCATTTCTTACTCCTAGTACACCAATAATATCACCACTGTAAACAGGAATATTTACGGTCATAGTACCTGTACCAACAACATTTTGCGCTAAATACAATACGTTAAAAGAATTTGTTACCACAGAGTATAATGGTGGGATTGCGGCGAATTTTACAATTGCAACACTGGCGTTGCCACTATTTGCATCTGTTGGTACTCTTACTCCTGTAATTACAAATGATGTAGGCGCCGTAAAATAATAACCTCTTACACTTCCGCTAAAAGAACTTCCGTGTGCTGGTAATGTTAATGATTCGGTTGTTGTAGGAGCTAATTGTGCTGCATAATAAACCGTTGCACCTGTTAAGCTTGGTGTAGCGTAAGTACTTCCTGTACCAACAGCGTTACCGCCAAAAGTGTTAGCATACCAGCCTGTTTGTAATGTAGAAACACCTGTTGCTGTTAATGTTGTTGTTAATGGAAAAGACCCGCAAGCACCTACACTTGTAATACTTGGTGTTGGTGGTGTTACACATTGTGCCTTAACCGAACCGGCAGTTAAAATAACTGCTGCAGTTAAAGAAAATAAATTAAAGTAATTTTTATTCATGATTTGTTTTATATGGGTTTATAATAAGCAAAGGTAAAACATTTAATGTTCGATCTGACAGCTATTTTTAATTGTTATTGTTAAAGCAATGTATAAAAAAAGCCTCCGGAAGGAGGCTTTAAATTAATTGGTTAAAATTATTTTCTTGGTAACCTTTTCATTGCCGTTGCTAACTTCAATAAAATAAATTCCCGCAGGTCGGTTCCTTAGATCTATGTTGATCACATGGTTGTCCACATTCTCTAACCTGTCGTTCGAGATCTGTTGCCCCAATGGATTAATGATTTTAATATTTAAATTTTCCTGTTTCAATAATGTAAAGATCAAATTGAATTGTCCATTACCTGGATTTGGCATAACGGTAATGTTAGAATTAAAATCTGTGTTATTATCTTCAATTCCCTGAATGGCCTGACAAGCAATAATAGGTAATATGGCTAACTGTACTTTGGCGTTGCGGCCATAGCGTAATGTCCTCCAGTTATTGGTAAATTGTAAGAACCAACCGCTTGAATCGGTACTTAAATTAGTTTTTGTATTACTAAAGATCCTGATAGAGTCTAGCGGTGAAGACCAAGGCGTTTGAACCGCCGCAAAAAAGCCGGATGTTGGCACAATTACTCCTCCAAAATTAAATTTATGAGGAATTATTTTTGTGCCTGTAAATGTATAAGAAGGGCTACCACAATATTTTACCGTTACTGTTTTATTTGTGGCACCTGCAATAGTTCCTAAAAGATCAGATACCTGATTGATCAATGAATTTGGGCCTGCACCCATTGTGCCGCCATATATTTTGCAATAAATAGGTACGCCGGTTGATGATCCTGCTTTTGTACCTAAACTATCAAACAAAACAATTACACTGTTAACCTGTGGTAATGGTGTGTTGCTGTAACTCGATGATGGAAAATATTGCGCGAATTCTTTATCCTTATAACAATTAGTGCCCGTTAAAAAGCCCGCAAAGCCCGATTGACAGCCTAGTATTAAAGTGTTGTTGGCAGCTGCGTATGTTGTTAACGTATCAATATTTTTTATCATTCTTATAGTATCCAAGCAAGCAGGACAGGTTGTAACACCTGTAATTGCCTGTGAATAACTGGATGTGCCAAGTGAATTTGTGGCAACTAAAGTAATTGTGTAATTGCCTGACCCTAGAGTAATTGTTGGACTGGCAGCAGATGCTGAAGGAAGAATGGTGTTTGTTGCAGGAAATATAGACCAGCCAAAAGTTAATGTTGGACTTCCGGTAGAAGTGTTTGTAGGTTCAAAGGCACCGTTGATACAAGGTTGTCCTGCTAAAGTAAAACCGGCAACAGGCACTTGCGCTTTCATAAACACAGAAACAAGTAAAACCAGATAAATTAATTGTAATTTTTTACCCATCATAAAATTTTTAATTTTATTAAAGATATAAAAAAAATCAATAAAAATTACGATCCGTTTAGAGTTTATTTAAGCGCGCAAATTTTAAAAGTAAATTTTTTGCGCCTTCCTTTTCAAACTGGATGGTTGCCTTGGTTTCTGGCCAATTTCCCTCTAAAAGAACTATCTGGCCTTTACCAAATTTTTCATGCGAAACAAAATCACCTTGTTGTAACGATCTGTTCAAAGAAAGATCTACCGGGATAGAAGAAGTGTTGGCAAATTTTGAATTTAAACTTATTAATTTTTTTTGCGGAGGATTAAAATTTAAAGCAGATCCGGATTTTGAGGTGGAGCTAAGATTTTTATTTTTGCCAAAACCAATTTCTTTTTTCGAACCATCGTTAAACTCATTCCTGAATTTATCAAATGTATCATCGCCAAAGGCTGGTATACTTTGCTCTTCGGGATAATCTAAGAATTTACTGTCTATTTCATCAATAAAACGGCTTGGTTCACAATACAAAACATTTCCATAACGGTAACGCATGGTTGCAAAACTCAGTGTGGCTTGCTTTTCGGCACGGGTAATGGCTACATAAAATAAACGACGTTCTTCTTCAAGATCGCTGCGGCTGTTTAACGATAATTGCGATGGAAATAAATTCTCTTCTAATCCTACTACAAAAACATATTTAAATTCTAAACCTTTTGCAGCATGTATGGTCATTAAACTTACTTTATCCCTGTTATTTTCATCGTCTTTATCTTTGTCAACATCAGTAAGCAGGGTAATTTCCTGCATGAATTCATCCAGCGTTTTTAATTTTTTATCTGTTTCTTCAGCGAATAAATTTTCTTCATCCTTTTGTAACGAAGCTTTTATTACATCGTTCAATTCTTCTTCCTGTGGCGAACGTTGTTGTTCAACAAAATCTTTTAAACCATTTAATAATTCCTGTACGTTCTCGTAACGCGCTACTCCCTCGGGGGTTTTATCGGAATACAATTCTTTAACAATGCCGCTATTAACTGCAATTTGATTCCCTAATTCAAAAGCATCTTTATAAGGCAGCAACAAACTATATGATTTTATTTGTGCTACAAAATCCACTATTTTAGAAGCAATGCCCGCATTAATTCCCATGCTTGCATTAAAATCCTTTAAATTGCTGATCACCGTCCACATGCTGATGTCATGCTCTGCAGCGGCGACACTAATCTTATCGATCGTACTTTGACCAATACCTCTTGCAGGATAATTGATGATACGTTTTAAACTTTCATCATCACTATTATTTATCGTTAAGCGAAAGTAGGCAAGTACATCTTTAATTTCTTTACGTTGGTAAAAACTTACACCACCATAAATTCTGTAGGGTACATTTAATCTTCTTAGCGCCTCTTCAAATGCTCTTGATTGTGCATTGGTACGATAAAGAATAGCAAAATCACTGTTCATAGCCTTTTCGTTCATTCTTATTTCGAATAAACTATTGGCAATTTTTTGTCCTTCTTCGTTATCGGTACTGGCTTTTATTATTTTTATTTTATGCCCGTCCTCATTATCTGTAAAAACATTTTTTTTGAATTGTTCTTTATTATTAGCGATGATGTGATTGGCGGCCCCTACAATTGTTTTTGTGCTGCGGTAATTTTGTTCGAGCTTAAATGTTTTAAGATCGGGATAATCTTTTTCGAAATTTAAAATGTTCTGGATGTTGGCGCCACGAAAGGCATAGATACTTTGTGCATCATCGCCCACAACGCTTATGTTCTCGAACTTTGCAGCCAGTTGTTTTATAATTACATATTGCGAAAAATTTGTATCCTGGTACTCGTCTACCAAAATATATTTAAATTTATTCTGATATTTTAATAATACATCCGGGAAATCCCTAAGCAACACATTGGTTTGATACAAGAGATCATCAAAATCCATAGCGCCGGCTTTAAAATTCCTTTTTTGATAATTTAAATATATCTGGCCAAGCATGGGTTTTCGGCTAGCCTGATCTTCGGCTTGTGTAATGGGATTATTTAAATAGGCACCTGCGGAAATTAGTTTATTCTTCGCATCGCTTATTCTATTTAAAACTAAAGAAGGTTTATAGATCTTATCGTCTAAATTAAGTTGCTTTAAAATTTCTTTTATCACACTTTTACTATCGTCTGTATCGTAAATGGTAAAGTTGTTGGGGTAGCCTATTTTTTCGGCCTCAATACGCAATATCTTTGCAAAAATACTATGAAAGGTTCCCATCCAAAGATTCTTTGCTTCTTTTTCGCCAACAATCCGGGCAATCCGGGCTTTCATTTCACGGGCGGCCTTATTTGTAAAAGTGAGGGCTAAAATGTTAAAAGCATCAACGCCTTTTTCCATTAAATGGGCAATACGATATGTTAAAACCCTTGTTTTTCCGGAGCCTGCACCGGCAATTATCATTACCGGACCCTCAGTGGCTATAGTAGCGGCGCGCTGTGCGGGGTTAAGTTCATCCAGGTAGTGGTTCATTGCGCAAAATTAGACAAACTTTTGCTGTAGTTTTATGTTTCATTTTTAGAAGATTTAAACAAATGAGTTTACTCACTAAACCAATGGTTTCAATAAATAAACCTTGATGTTTAAATTATATTGAAAACAAACAGTGAAATTTAAGTTATTTTTACTAAAACATTTACCTTAAATGAAAAAGTCCTTCATACTTCTAATTATCTCGATCTTCATTAATTGTTCAGCATTTAGTCAACCACCTGCCTGCCCGAACAATTCGATCTATATTCATAATGGAAGCTCTATCTCGCAGCAAGCTGTTAATCCTCCTGGCCAACCGGCCAGTGTAGTAGTAACAGGCTTACCTGCCGGCGCAAGTGGTTTAGCGGTTGGACCATCATTTGCCTTTCCTGCTCCAAATCCTACCTGGTGGACAACTTCAGGAGGAACCTATTGGTATTATAATAATCTTGGAACATGGACCAATACAGGTCATACAGCAGGCGGTGTAAATATTGGCGGCGGTGGCGGTTTTTTGTTTAACATCGTTGGAGGTTCGGGACAAATTTGGAGATATAACGGAACTGGTAATGCAGTATTAATACTAACAATTGCAACTTTTGGCGGTGGTGGGCCCTACGATCTTGTTGTAGACGGAAACGGTAATTTTTATGTGTTAAAATTAAACGGCCCTCAAAACTTAACGGTTTATAATTCTAATGGTGTACAGCAGTGCAGTTATAATTTAGCAAACGCTCCAATATCATCAGCCGGTGGTGGTTTTGCTATCGTAAACGGTGTTTGTTATTATTCAAGCAGCAGTTCACATGCTGGTAACATTATTCCAGGCAACAGCACAATTACTTTTACGCCTCAGGCTTTAGCGAGTGGGGGCGATTGGGCCAACTGTTCGTTACCTGTTCCGACGAGCAGTATTATTGCACCACAGGGCGGAACATTAACATGTTCTTTACCATCATTACAATTAGTAGCAATGATCAACCCTAACGGAGCTGTTGGTATGGCAAGTGTTGCGCCTGCATCTACATTAAATGTTTGTACTTATACATGGTCTGGTCCCGGCATCATTGCCGGTCAGTTTACGCCAACCATTACAGTTAACCAACCGGGTGTATACAGTTATACTACATGTACGGGTAGTTGCCCTTCTTATTCGTTAAATAATTCTTATACGGTTGTTGGTCAGCCTTCGGTTTTAAACCCTACAATTACTGCACCAACCTGTATGTCTGGTACTGGTGTTTTATCTGTAATGCCAAACAATACTACTACAAATACAATTGTATGGGCCGGGCCGGGTATATCATCAGGTCAGGGAACACCAACCATAAATATTAATAGTGCAGGTTTATATTCTGTAACAATAACTGCTAATAGTAGTCCATGTGCAGGAACTGCAACAGTAAACGTTTTAGCCAGTCCTACTTTGAGTATGCTATACAGCAGTCCTACAGTTTGCGCTCAGAACTTAAACAATTCGCCTAACTCCATCACTTTAACTCCTTCGGGAGCAACTAATTATACTTTACTAACCAGTAGTAATTATTCAACACCTACACCTAATGGGCCAACAATGGTATTGACACCATTGGCGCCATATTCATCAAATCCATCTGTTGCCACCAGCACATTAATTGGTTCAAACGGTGTGTGTTCGGCTACTATCACTTCTAACTTTTCAATTTTACCTAATCCAACAATAACCGTTGCTCCAACGGCAACAAGTATTTGCTTAGGAAATAGTTTTACATTTAATGCTGCCGGCGCTACGAATTACGTCTGGTCGCCTTCTACAGGTTTAAATACAACTTCAGGCCCTGCAGTAATTGCTAACCCAACGGTTACCACTGTGTATGCAGTAATGGGTTCGGATTTAGGCTGCAATAGTGCAACACAAAACGCAACGTTAACAATTTTACCAATACCAACAGTTACTATTACACCAAACACACCAACAATTTGTGCAGGAGGTAATATTAATTTAACGGCCAATAGTAATGCTACCGGATTTAACTGGGCACCTTCTGTTGGTTTAAACACCACCACAGGTGCTGTTGTAAATGCAAGTCCGGCCACTACACAAAACTATACAGTAGTGGTTGACCTTAACACATGTACAAATACGGCGGTGGTTCAAGTTTCAGTTATTATTGTTCCAAATTTATTAACTACCATTTCAGAGCCTATTATTTGTGCAGGTAACACATCTAATTTAAATGTTAACGGTGCCAGCAATTATGTTTGGTCACCATCAACAGGTTTAAGTTCACCAACAGGTGCTTTTGTTATAGCATCTCCTGCTGTAACTACAAATTATACAGTAGCAGGTTTTAATGGTGTTTGTACAGCTACAGCAAGTTTATTATTGGAAGTTGTTCAACGTCCTAATTTAATTATCAGTTCCCCTGAATACCAGATCTGTTATGGTAACTCCACAACGATCTATGCATCTGGCGCACAAAATTATACATGGTCGCCAGCTACAGGTCTTTCAAGCACAACCAACTCTGTTGTAGTTGCCACACCAGGCGCTAATGTAAATTACACAGTTGTAGGTTATAACCAGCTTGGTAATGTTGTTTGTCCTCAACAAATGAGTTATTCAGTAATAGTAGTACCAATTTCGGAGCCGGTAGTCTCACCAAGTGTAGCAATATGCGAAGGTGCAAAAACCATGTTAACAGCCAGTGGTGGTAATTCAGTATTGTGGACACCAACAGTTGGATTGAACAGTGGCAGTGGCGGCGGAGTAATTGCCAGCCCAAGTGTTTCAACATTATATACAGTAGATGTTTCAACAGATGGGTTCTGCGGAGCAAAAGAAACTATTTTTGTAAGAGTAGATCCAAACCCAAAAGTAACAGCGGGAAGAGATACAAGTATTAATTTGGAGCAGCCTATGTTCTTAAGTGCCAGTGGTACAGGTACAATGACCTGGACAGATGGCGAGGGCATTATGTGCAGTGTTTGCCCTAACAGCCAGGTTTTTCCACAACGTAACAGTTGTTATACAATTGAAACGATAAATGATTTTGGTTGTAAAGCAAAAGATGAAATGTGTATTGAAGTAACTATAGATTTTGGTATCTATGTTCCAAATGCATTTACACCAAATGGTGATGGTATTAATGATGAATTCTTAATGTCGGGTTATAATGTGAGTGATATAAGTATGGAGATCTTTGACCGATGGGGTGAGAAATTATTCACTTCAACAGAATTAACAACTGGCTGGAAAGGTACATTTAAAGGCCAGCCATGCGAGCAGGCAGTGTATGTTTACAAAATATCTTATAAAGGTTTAGATGGCAAAAAAGTAAATAAAACAGGCCATGTAACCTTAAACAGATAAAATTATAGCTCTGGATTGTGATTGTGTGAAAGGTGTGGGTTTGTGTTCCCACACCTTTTTCTTTTGCTTACAATCAAAAATTGGCTGTTAAAAACATTCTTTTTCTATTATTCCCGGCTTTTTTATTAAGCCTAAATTAGGAGGATGAATAAGCTCTCGATATTATTAATTTCTTTCATAGTTTTTGCCGCATTTTCTTTCCAGGATCCGCCTAAAATAAAAAAAGACCCTGATTTTTTAAGTTCACAAAATAAATGGGTTGATTCGGTTTTTAATTCTTTAAATCCCAATCAAAGGATCGCGCAACTTTTTATGGTTGCGGCGTATAGCAACAAAGACCTTAAACACGCAAAAGAAATAAAAGACCTTGTTGTAAATTATAATATTGGAGGATTGATATGGATGCAAGGCGGACCCGTTAGACATGGTAAACTGGCCAACTATTACCAGAGTGTTGCAAAAACACCCTTGCTTTATAGCATCGATGGCGAATGGGGTTTAGCCATGCGATTAGACAGTACCATTCGTTATCCAAAACAAATGACGCTTGGTGCCATACAAAACGATTCTTTAATTTATTTAATGGGAAGACAAATTGCAAAAGAATGTAAACGCATTGGTCTTCATGTAAATTTTGCACCGGTTGCCGATGTAAATAATAATCCTTTAAATCCTGTAATCGGAATGCGCAGCTTTGGCGAGAATAAATATAAAGTGGCGCAAAAAGCATACATGTACATGCAGGGCATGCAGGATGAAAAAGTTATGGCTAACGGAAAACATTTTCCGGGCCATGGCGATACAGATAGCGACTCGCATAAAACACTGCCATATATTGCGCATTCAAAAGAACGTTTAGATTCTTTAGAGCTTTATCCATTTCAGTATTTGTTCGACAGAGGTTTGGCAAGTATTATGGTGGCGCATTTAAATATCCCAAGTTTAGATACAACAAAAAATTTAGCCTCCACTTTATCTCCAAATGTAGTGAACGATCTTTTAAAAAATAAAATGGGTTTTAAAGGTTTGGTTTTTACAGATGCGTTGAACATGAAAGGTGTTTCAAAATACTATGGCCCTGGACTTGTAGATGTAAAGGCACTTTTAGCAGGCAACGATGTTTTATTATTTAGCGAAAATGTGCCAAAAGCAATTGATGAAATTAATAAAGCAATTACCGAAGGAAAAATAAACAGGAGCGATGTAGAAGATCGCTGCAAAAAAATATTAATGGCAAAGTACTGGTGTGGTCTAAACATCAAACCTGAAATTGTTACACGAAATTTACATAAAGAACTAAATACTAAAGCAGGAGAGGAACTTAATTATAAACTAGCCGAGGCATCAATAACTTTATTAAAGAATGAGAATGATTTTTTACCAATAAAAAAATCAGATAGTTTAAAAGTTGTTGAGGTATCTTTTGGTGTTGAAGAGGAAAACTCTTTATATACAACTATAAAAAACTACTCTTATATTGAACACATAGGTCTGTCACACGACGCTAAACTTCCGGCAATTAATACAGTTTTCGAAAAAATAAAAAGAGCAGATGTTGTAATTCTACAATTGAATAAAGCTACTATGAAAGCCGAAAATAATTACGGAGTAGGTAACCAAACGTTGAGGTTAATGGACTCTATTGCTACTCTGAAGCCAAGTGTATTGGTATTATTAACTAACCCATACATTTTAAATAAAATGACCTCTGTTTCAAATTACAAAGCTGTTATTTTAGGTTATGAATATATGCCAACCATCTTAAAAGCAACCGCCAATGCTATTTTAGGTTTTGGAAAAGTAAATGGAAAACTGCCGGTAAGCACAAATATGTTTAAAGCCGAAACCGGTTTAACTTTAGAACCATCTTTTTTTCCGAAACAAAAGTCGATAAAGGAAAATTTCAAAAAAAAAAAATTCGGCGCAATAGATAGTTTAGCCCTTTATGGAATAGAGGAGAAGGCTTATCCCGGCTGCCAGATAGTTGCTTTTAAAGATGGAGAACTGATCTACCAAAAATCTTTCGGCAATTTTACTTACGATCCCGATTCAAAACCGGTTGATGATGGCACTCTATATGATCTTGCAAGTGTTACAAAAGTTTCTGCTTCTGCATTAGCGCTAATGAAATTAAAAACAGAAGGCCAGGTAGATTATAAAAAAACATTAGGCTATTATTTGCCTGAATTAAAAGGTACCAATAAAGACAGTTTAATAATTGAAGATGTACTTGCTCATCAGGCCGGTTTGCAGGCATGGATACCATTTTATTTAAAAACACTTAAAAAGAATGACGAATACAAACCAGGTTTCTACAATAAAAAATCAACCGAAAAATATCCAACACGTGTTGCCAGGAATTTATATGTTGTAAAAGGCTTTAACGATTCTATTTATAAACGTATCATTAACTCTAAATTAGAAACGCCGGGTAAATATTTGTATAGTGACCTTGGATATTATTTTATTCAAAAAATAATTGAACAGCAAGCCAAAAAGAAATTAGATGAATATGTAAGTGATATTTATTTTAAACTAGGACTTCAACTCACATATCAACCTTTAAAAAAGTACTCTATCACGCAAATAGCACCAACAGAGAATGATTCAAAATTCAGGAAACAAATAATACAGGGTTTTGTACACGATCCCGGTGCGGCTTTATTGGGAGGTGTTGCCGGCCACGCAGGTTTATTTGGTAATGCTTTGGATGTTGCCAAATTAATGCAACTGTATTTAAATAAAGGCGAATTGAACGGTGTAAGAATTATTGACACAAGTGTTGTAAGGGATTTTACATCCTGCCATTTTTGTCCAACCAACAGGCGTGGGCTTTGTTTTGAAAAACCTGAACTTGATGATAAAAAAGATAGCCCGGTTACAGGTGAGTGTAGTCCGGAAAGTTTTGGCCACAGCGGTTTTACAGGTACTTTTGTGTGGGCCGACCCAAAAAATGGTTTGGTGTATGTGTTCTTAAGCAACAGGGTTTATCCTGATGTAGATCCAAACAAATTAGCGAAACTTGGAATAAGAGGAAAGATACATAAGGCATTTTACGAAGCATTAAAAAATTAAATCATAACTTTATAAAGTTGAAGCTCCTCATCTTAACACAATATTTTCCACCTGAAGTGGGCGCCCCTCAAAACAGGTTGTTTGAGTTGGCTGTGCGTTTGCAAAAACTAGGTATTGATATTACTGTGTTAACTGCTATGCCCAACTATCCGCAAATGGAAATTTATAAAGAGTACTTTGGTAAGGATTATGTTTACGAGGAAATAGAAGGTTTAAAAGTTCACCGTTCTTCTATTTATGTTTCAAAAAGCAAATCCATCATTAACCGTTTGAGGAACTATTTTTCGTTCGTTATTTCAAGTGCAAAAACAGGTAAGAATAAATTAGGAGACTTTGATTTTTTATTATGCGAATCGCCGCCCTTATTTTTAGGATACAGTGCCATGCGTTTGGCCCGGCAGAAAAATGCAAAACTTATCTTTAATGTAAGTGATCTTTGGCCTGAGAGCGCTGAAAAATTAAATGTAGTAAATAATAAATGGCTTTTAAAGTTGGCCTATAATTTAGAAGCAAAATTGTATAAACGTTCTGTGCTTGTTACTGGTCAAACACAAGGTATTTGCACTAATATAAACAACCGTTTTCCTTCGGTAAAAACCTATTGGTTGCCAAATGGTGTTGATCTTAATTATTACGATCCTTCTAAAGTTAACGAAAGCGATTGGCGTGCAAAAAATAATTTTTCGAAAGACGATCGTATTTTGTTGTATGCCGGAATTATTGGAATAGCGCAAGGTTTGGAAACTGTTTTAACTGCAGCAAATAACTTAAAAGAAAATTCAAATCTTAAGTTTGTTTTTATTGGTAGTGGACCCGAAAAGGAAAAACTTTTAAAGATAAAAGCAGAGCAGCAGTTGGATAATGTATTTTTTTTAGATGCTATTTCCAAAAAAGAAATGCCGGCGGTTTTAAGAACCGTTAATGCGGCTATTATTCCTTTGCGTAAATTAGAATTATTTCTGGGAGCTATTCCATCAAAGATATTTGAGAACCTGGCCATGGAAGTTCCCATTTTATTGGGAGTTGATGGTGAAGCCCGCAAATTGTTCATTGATAAAGGAAACGCGGGAATTTATTTTGAGCCCGAGAATGCAGATAAACTTGCGCAAGCGATCTTAAAACTGGTACAAGATAAAGCCTTAGCTCTTCAAATGGGAAAAAATGGACGTCGTTTTGTGAATGAGTTCTTTAACAGGGAAAATATAGCGCAACAGTTTTTTGAGCAATTAAAAAAAATATAATGTCATTACAAAAAAATATTGAAGAACAGTATAAGAATCGCTTAGACAAAAGTGATCTATACAATTCTGATTATTCTCGTTTTGCAGATGCTGAAAGATCCATTAAAACAAAACAGCTTGTTAAAGAATTTCTAAATATAAATAATAAAAGTACCGTTTTAGAAGTAGGAGTAGGGCAGGGCGGAAATATTAATTTACTCCGCCAAATGGGTTTTAATGATCAAACTATTTTTGTAAATGAATTGTTGCCCGAAAGAATTGAAAGTGTTAAAAGAAATTATCCGGCAATAAAGATCTTTGAAGGAGACGCTATTGAAATAAATATTGATCAAAAATTTGATTGTGTCTTTCAGTCTACCGTGTTTACTTCTATATTAAAAGACGAAGACAGGATTGCCCTCGCAACTAAAATGTGGGAACTTTTAAATCCAGGCGGTATAATTTTATGGTACGATTTTATCTATAATAATCCCAATAACAAGGATATTAGAAAAGTAGATGTAAAGGAAGTGAGAAAATTATTCCCTAAAAGCGTTAAAAGCAAAATAATTAAACTCACATTAGCCCCACCTATTGGCAGGCGTGTTGGTAAATTGTATAATTTATTTAATGTGCCTTTTCTAAGAAGTCATATCTTAGGTGTGTTTCAAAAACAGTAAATTATTTAATGGAATTACCACTTAAACAACGCTTATTTTATTTTTTACCAACGCTGTTTTGCTTTTGTATGCCCTTTGGCTCTCTTGTTTTATCGGGACTGATCATTTTGTGGATGGTCGTATCGGTGTTTAATATTGATAAAGAACAATTCAAAAAGGGAATTGCCAACAAACATTTTTGGTGGTTATTTGTTTTTTTTATTGGCACTGTAATTAGCGCAATGGTTTCAAACAATAAAAATGAAGCACTTTTTAGCGTCGAAATTAAAATGAGTTTTGTGCTTTTTCCTTATTTATTTTTCTTTTTTAAATGGCCAATACAGATTATTAAACGTTGCTTAGTATCATTTGTTTCCGGTTGCTTTTTTGCTTGTTTGGTATTGATCGCGCGTGCTTGTTATTATGCCGCAAACGGCCATCCTGAATATTTTTTTTACACGCAATTCTCGGCGTTCATTCATGCTTCGTATTTTGCCATGTATTTAATATTGGCTATTGCTTTGGTAGTTTTACTTTATCCTGCTTGGTTCAAGACTCAAAAGAATATCACCTATACTTTTTACCTTTTTGTACTTACGTTTATTATCACCGTGTTTTTGTGTTCGTCAAAATTAGGATTAATAAGTTTTTTTATTTCAGCGCCGTTGCTCTTACTTTATAAATACCGCAGTTTTTTAAATGTAAAAAAAGTAAGTTATTTAATTGTTGGCATCCTGGTACTTGGCTTTTTCTCTTATAAACTCTTCCCCGAAGCTTTTAACCGGTTATCTTCTTTATCAACGGTTTCTTCAACTGCTTTGGATAAAACATCATCTGAAAGCACAACAGTTAGAATTTTGATCTGGGAACAGTGCCTGCAGATCATAAAAGGTAATTTTTGGTTTGGTACTGGAGTTGGCGATGCTAACAATGCGTTGTACGCTGCGTATGCACAAAATGGTTTAACTGGGGCTTTAGACCATAAATTAAACGCACACAATCAATATTTTCAAACATTTATTGGGATGGGGATCGTTGGGTTTTTGATCCTGGTGGTGCTTACTATTGGTTATTTAGTAAAAGGTATTCTTAAAAAGCATTTTTTGTTGTTTTTATTTTCTTTATTGATCGTACTTAATTTTTCGGTAGAAAGTATGCTACAGGCATCGGCAGGGGTTTTATTCTTTGTGTTCTTTTTTTGTTTTTTTAATTTAGTAAGCGAGGAGGAATTGTTACATGAAGAATAAATTTAGTTTAATACTTCTTCTCATAAGCCTGTTTTCTTTTTCGCAGGAAAATGCCTACCGTTGGCCAATTGACTCACCGCATGTAATAACAGGTAATTATGGTGAGCTTCGCCCTAACCACTTTCATACAGGAATTGACTTTTCTACAAATGGGTTAATGAATTTACCTGTTTACGCCATTGAGGATGGTTATGTTTCGAGAATAAAATTCAGTCCTGGTGGTTATGGTAAATCTGTTTATGTTACACATCCAAATGGAAAAGTAAGTGTTTATTGCCATTTGAATTCACTTAACCCTGCGTTGGCAGAAATTGTGAAAAAGGAACAATACGCCAAACAAAATTACGAAGTTGAGATCTTTCCAAAACCAAAAACGGTTCAGCTAAAAAAAGGCGAGCATTTTGCATTATCAGGTAATACAGGTAATTCAACCGGACCACATTTGCATTTTGAGATCCGGGATGAAAAATCAGAAATGCCATTAAACCCATTGCAGCATTTTGAAATTATTGATACTGTATTACCAACCATTCAGCATTTGGCGTTCTATAATTTAGCCGATACAGCTTCGCCAAAATATTTAATTTCTTTTCCAATAAAAAAATTCAAGAATGATAGTATAGCTATTTCTAAAGATTCTATCATTTTAAAGAACTCTATTTTAGGTTTTGCCTTCTCGGCCTTCGATCAATGTATTCCCAAAGGCAATCCCAATAATGTTTATAGCGCCAATGTTTTTTTTGACGGACGTTTGGTGTATTCACATTCTATGAACGGTATTAGTTTTGATAATGCGCGTTATGTAAATGAATTCAGTGAAACTGTTGAGAAAAGTAGAACAGAGAAAATAAAATTCCAGAAATGTTTCTTGCCCACTTTATATCCGGAAGGATTTTATGAGAATTGTTTTAATAAAGGCCGTATTATGTTATTGGACACCAATTACCACAGCATAAAATTGGTTGTTTTTGATGAGTATGGTAATGAGCGTTCGGTTAAATTTTATTTTAAGACAAGGAAATTTAATTACTATTCAAAACCGTCAATTAACAGTGATGTGGTAGTGAATTGCACAAAGGATTTTATGATCAGCAAAAATAAATTACAGATATTCATTCCTGCCAAAACATTGAGCTATTCAACTGGCCTGATATTTGAAAATACTATTGAGACAACTGGAAAACTTATTATTTTACCTTCTGAGGCTAATCTCAAATCTACTTCTATTGTTGGGTTTGAAGTGCCTCAAAAATTTCTTAAATATAAAAGCAAGCTTATTTTAAAAAGCGGCTCTTCAACATTTCATCCAATAGTTAATAAAGATTCTGTTTTTTATTCTGTGCGTAATTTTGGTTGGTTCCAATTAGAGGCTGATACGATAGCACCAAAAGTAAAAACAAAATTAAGTGCAGGTCAAATATTAAAAACAAAAAAGTGGGAGAGTTTTTCGTTTGTTATAAGCGATAATTTAAGTGGCATTTACAAATACAATCTTTACCTTAATGATAAATGGGTAATTGGTGAATACGATGCAAAGGCTGACCTGTTAACTTATTATTTTGACACCGATACGCCACCCGGAAATTTACCCTTTAAGTTGGAAGTAGAGGATAGGGTAGGTAACAAAACAGTTTTTGAATATTTATTAAAGAGAAAGTGATTTTATATTTTTATTCCAATAACGCAAACATTCCTTCGACTTCGCTCAGGATAAACTGACTCGTTTGCGTTTTATATTTTTATTCCAATAACGCAAACATCGTCAACCTGTTCTAAATTGCCTTTCCAGTTTTCAAAAGCGTTTTCTATATTTTCTGCTTGTTGTTTAAGAGGAAGAGCGTTATCCTTAACCAGCAGATCGGATAATTGTTTGTATTTAAATTTTTTACCTTTCGGACCACCAAATTGATCAGCTAAACCATCAGTAAATAAATAAAAGAGCGTATTTTCTTTATACTTTATTTCATGCGTTGTAAAAGCTGTTGCATGATCGGCTTTTCCTATTGGTTGTTTATCAGCTTTTAGTTCATGAAGGATCGCTTCATTTTCTCCCTGCTCAATATACCAAAGTGGATTATTAGCCCCACTCCAGCATATTTTTTTATTTTTTGTATCAATACTCATTATCGAAATATCCATACCGTCTTTTACTTCGCTGGTGCTTTTTTCAAAAGTTTGTAATACTAATTCACGCGTTTTATCTAAAATTTCGCCGGTCTTTGTTAAATTAAATTCCTTTACGGTTCTGTTAAGTGCGTTCGAACAAACAACTGAAACCATGGCGCCAGGCACACCATGACCTGTACAATCTGCCGCAGCAATAAAAATGGTGGTATTAATAACTTCCATCCAATAAAAATCTCCTGCAACAATATCTTTAGGTTTATATAGTACAAAACTATCAGGCATGTGTTTTTTTATCATTTCAACCGGTGGAAGTATCGCTTCTTGTAAACGTTTAGCATAAGTAATGCTGTCCAGTATTTCTTTTTGATGCTCTTCTACTAAATGTTTTTGATGTTCTATTATTTTCTTTTGCTTGTTTGTAATTCTAAACCGGTTATATAAAAACGCAGAAAAAATAATTACCAGCAATAAGCCACCAATTACAAAAAATAAAACAAGTTTTTGCTTTTGCTTTTCTTCAGCAGCTAAAGCGTCTTTCTTTTCTTGTTCTGTTTTAGCTGTTAGTTCTTTTTTCTCAAATTCATAATTCATTTCGGTACGAACCATTAATTTTTGATTTTCTTTGCTGTTGATCGTGTCGCGTAATGCTATATATTTTTTATAATGACTGTAAGCAAGGGCTGTTCTGCCTGTTGTGTCGTATAATTTGGTTAGAAATTTTTCAATTTCACCGGTTTGATCGTTGGATTCTAATTCTTCTGAAATAAGTAACGCCTCTTTTAAATACTGTTCCGATTCCTTAAATTTTCCCATGCGGGTGTATAATGAACCAATATTGCTTAAGTTTAGTCCCTCACTTCGCTTATCGTTTACTTTTTTAGAGAGTTCCAATGCGTTAAAATAATATTCTATGGCCTTTGGATAAAGTTCTTTCCTCGCAAGCTCTACATTTCCTTTTTTTAGTTCTTCTTCACCCTGCATGTGATAAATTATTCCAATGTTTCCAAGCGAGCTCAAAAGATCTCTTTTATTTGCACCGCCCTCTTTGTGCATTTCTAAAACCTTAAAATAATAGCTAAGAGCTGTTTTAAAATCATTTTGATAGTTATATACATTACCAATGTTGTTGTAGTTAGAAGAGATCCCATTCTTATTACCAAGATCCTCGTTCATTTTTACAGCTTTAAAATAATACTCTAATGCCTTTTTATATTCGCCCTGGCGTGCATATACGCTACCAATATCTCCTATGTTAGCAGCCAAATTTTTATTGCCTAACTCTTCGTTTAATTTCATTGCTTTAAAGAAAAACTCAAGTGCTTTTGGATAATCTCCCTGGTAATTAAAAATATTGGCAATGTTACCCGAATGTCTTGCAATATCTGCTTTGCTATTAGTTTCTTCACTTAATTTTAAGGCTTTAAAGAAAAATTCCTGGGCTTTTCCTAATTCTCCTTTTACTGCATACACATTACCTATGTTGCCAATAGTATTTGATTTACCTTTTTTACCAGCGTTTGAATATATTTTATTTGATGATGCAAGGAGTTCATCCCACACAGTAAGTGCATCATTATAATGTTTTAAGGATATCTCGAATTCTCCTTTTGACATATTAAAAGCGCCCAATTGATGATGTGCTAAGCCAACAGATCTTTTTGCGGTAAAAGCAATTGCTTCTGTTAATGAGCTTTGTAATTTAGTAGCAAGTTCAAGCGCCTGGTTACTTATAATAATTGCAGTATCAGGATCGATACCTTTAAATTCCCACGCAAGATCATTAAGCAGTTTTACTTTTGTAGTGTCTACTTTTTCTTTTTTAAGAGAAATAAATAAAGAATCAAGTTTTGTTAATGTTTGTGATGGCTGAGTATTTGCCTGAGATAAAAGGTAAAAGGAGTTTATAAAAACTATAAGTGAAATATAAATGAGTTTTTTCATTTAAAGTTTATTGTAATAATAAAGTTTAGATTCTGACCTAAGTAACTATATATGGCCTTATATAAAAATAATCATTCTTTATTCGCCAAACAAAATTATTTAGCTTTCATTTTATTTCCTTTAGCATCGTGTGTTACTTCTGCTAAACCAAGCTTTTCCATTAATGGTGGAATATACATCCCTACACGCCAGCGCAGCCCTTTTTTAAGTCCGTACCAACCGCCAACGGGGTTTTTTGAAGAACGGCCCCAGGCTTCAACTGTTCCATCTTTAGCGGGTTTCTGTTCATCGGTACTACCAAGTTCCATCCAGTCGCCATGCTTTTTAAGCATAGCATGAAGGTCTGTAAGGATACGCATATCATAATGCAAAACAGTTTTACCAACGGTGCAAACTAAAATATCTTTTCCATCTTTTTCATCGGCATGCATAGTAAATTCTGATGATAAAGGTGGTGTTTTTAAAACCGTTGGTTTTTCTTTTGTGCCAATTTTATTTTTCATTGTGAAAAAACATTTTACTTAACTAGCAACTTTCCTTGTCTTACTTCCTTATTTGCATTTGTAACACGATAAGTATAAACGCCTTTATCTTTTCCTTCAAGGTCAATTAAAGTTGAATTATCTTTAGCAGTTGCTTCTAAAATTAATTTACCGGTAATATCGAATACTTCAATGGAATTTCCTGTTTCAATATTCGAGAATGTAAATTTACCTGTACTTGGATTTGGATAAGTAACAGGTTGCTCGGCAATAAGTGAATTTTGTTTTATACCTACATCCATTACAGGCGCTGCAGTTCTAAAACTCCTTGTAGGTGAATATACACTATAGTGACCGCCGTTATTGGTCCTAACACGCCAAAAATATTTGGTGTTAGGTGGTAATACTCCAGAGCTAACAAATTGTAAGTTTCCTGTATTAAGTGTAGTTGTGCCTGTTGCAAAAGTAGAATCCTGTGAAAAATTCACGGTATAAATAATACCATCACTTTGTGCATTCCATTTTAAAATGGCTTGTGTAAGCGTATCTACATTTGTTGCGCCATTAACGGGTGTGGTTAAAGTTGGGGGATTTGGAATTGTATCGTTAGAGCCAATATACGTAACAAACATTTCTATTTTTTGTAAGGGACGATCAGCTGCGTTACGCGGTGCATTTGCAATTGTATCTACATATTGTATACCTGATGTTACACGGCCATAAACGGAGTATTGTCCGTTAAGACTTGCGGCTGTTGCATGGCAAATAAAGAATTGTGAAGTGGCAGAGTTAATATTTGTAGATCTTGCCGCAGATAAAATACCTCTTACATGTTTTGCAGCAGAAAATTCTGCGTTAACCGTTGGTTGACCTGCCTGACCAAAACCCCATGTTGATACAGCCCCATGCCTTGAGTTAGGGTCGCCACCCTGGATCATAAAACCAGGTATAACACGGTGAAATGCCGTAGTGTCGTAAAAACTTTTGCTCACCAAGCTATCAAAGTTACGCGTGTGTTTTAGTGCAATGTTCGGAAACAACTCCACGTTAATTACACCCAATAAAGTATTATTGCGTTTGGTTAAAATTTGAAATCTTGGTTTACCAGTATAAACTCCGGTGTAGGTGTAAGAGGTTTGAGAATAAATTTCTCCGATGAAAAATATGGCTACAATTAAAAGTGTAATTTTTTTTATCATGTGTTTTGTTTTAATGATAGTTAAATGTACAAAAAAATATAAATATGTACTAATTATCCTCCTTTGGAGGTTTTGCGAAGCAAAATGGAATTCGGAAAAGCGGAGGAGGTTTTGCGTTTTAGCAAAATAGGGTTCAATAAACTTCCCTCCCCCGTCGCTGACGCGCCACAGCCTCAGGAGGGGGGCACTATGTGCCTAAATAATCTTTTGTCTCCAGCCCTTTGTTAAAAAGTAAATCGAGGATACTTAAATTGGGATGGAATGGAAATTTACTTTCGAAGGTTTGGTAATAAGGAGATGTTAATTTATTGGCAACTAATACATCTTCAGAAAAATCTTCTTTGGGATGAATACTATTTCTTAGATCAATAAAATTTAAAGGTTCTTTCTCAAATGTAGCTGTGAACGAAATATCTTTTTTTACTTTCAATAATTTTAAAACGAGGATCAATTGTTCTGAATTATAATCCATTAAAAATTTAAATTGTTTGTTATAAAAATAATATATCTCTTCTTCAAAAAATTCAAAGTAAGGCGAATTCTTATAAGCACTTGTAATGGCCCGCCAATGGTTAATTTGCCAGTTCTCGGTATAAGAAAGCTCTACATCTTTAATAAGTTCTTTTGTGTTTATTTTTTTTACTGGAATAGAAAGATCGAGTTTTCCGTTAGCGGTTAAAATTTGTGTACGGTTACGGTAACTTTGTTTGTGATAATTCTCGTAACTCTCAATAACAATATTGTTAGAATTTAAAATGTAATAAAAATAATGCTGGTTGGGCCAGTAAGCGGTACTTAATAATGCTTTCATTTTTTTTGTTGCTTAATTACCCAAATACTTTTGCCTATAATATAATTCTCTGGTAAAAAGCCCCATTTCCTGGAATCGTTAGAATTATCACGGTTATCGCCAAGCGTGAAGTAATAATTTTTTTTAACGGTGTAGGTCTTTGTGAAAATATCATTAATAAAAATGCTGTCATCCTTTATTCGTAAAGTGTTTTTTTCATGATCCTGTATCATCTTTTTATAAAAAACAATGTTGGTTGTATCTAAAATTAAAATATCATCTTTTTTTGGGATGTATAAATTACCATAATTATCCATGTTCCATTTATAATAGATAGAGTGGGGGAAGCAGGATAGATCTGGTGCGTTTGGTGTTTCAGTTTCCATTTCTATCGTTTCAATACTTGCCAGTCGTTTTAAACTATCGGCTTTATATTTTGTAAGTGAAAAGCTGTAATCGTTCTTTTCAGAAATGGCACTTCCCTCCGTCATATTATGCTTAGCACGAATTGTGCTATCCATGTAATTGGCTGTTTTAATATGGTAGTTATGTTTAATAGTAGTTGTATCTTCTATAGCCATACCGTTTATATAAATCACCTTGTCAATAATGGCAATGCTATCTCCCGGTAAACCAATTAAACGCTGGAAAAAAAATGTTGTGGGTACTGTAGAGTCTTTGCCCGGGAATTCGATATAAATTATATCATTTGTGTTTAAGGTAATACCAAATTTTCTTAGAAGCAATACATCTCCTTTGTGAAACGTTTCCTGCATATCCATGCTGTTCACTTTTCGTATGTCGAAAACAAATTTTCTTAAAAGTATAAATAAAAGCAGGGCTATTAAAGCGGCAAAAAACCAGGTTTGTTTTTTTACAAATTCAAATATGTTGTTTATTTGATCGATGTTTTTTGTTGTTTAAGTTTTCGGCGGTTGTTCCACTTATTTAAACCCCAAATAAGTAAAATGGTTACAATAAATGGGATCTTTATTGAATGTAAATTTCCGTCGTCAACATAACACAAAAAGCGTTCCCATCTGAATTTACCTTCTTTGCTGTTCTTAAACAAAGAGCCAAGCACCGATTTTCCGCTAATAGGGTTATTCTCAGAATATTTCATGCTAAACCAAACAAAGAAGGGCGAGCCCACCACGTGATCGTATGGCACCATTCCCCAGCTACGGCTGTCAGCTGAATTATGACGGTTATCGCCCATCATAAAATAATAATCCTGCTTAAAAGTGTAACTTGTTATGGGTTTACCATCATACAAAACCTGCCCACCTTGTTTACTTACCTGATGAATTCCATTATCGTAAGTATTTAATATTTTTTCATATAAACAGATATTGTGCGTGTCAATTGGCATGGTCATACCTTCTTTAGGAATTACTAATGGACCAAAAAAATCGTTGTTCCATGGGTAAGTTGTATTGTGTGGAAAGATGCTATTCTCGTAAGCATCCTTCATATCCACTCTTTTAAACACCTGGTAAACATTTGGGTCGTTTTTTATTATAGCAGCACTTGCTGGCGTCATATTTAAACAATACACAAAGGTATCTTTGGTGGTAAATGTGTTCTTAAAAATAGTGTAATCGTAATTTTTTAATGGAATGTAACGTCCGTTACCACCAGTAATGGGTTCTAAAAAAACAGAAGGCTTTTCGTCTGATAGACCAACCGAAGTTATTAAAGCTTCAGTAACATACACATCTAAATTATCCAAATATTCCATTGTAATAAAATTAGATTTCGCTTTTACAAAATAATGGTGTTGTGCCTTTTCAGGCATTGTTTGTTGTTTGTCATTTATAAAAACTTCACCGGCACGCACTTCTAATTTATCGCCTGCAATACCTACACAACGTTTTACATAATGCTCACGCTTATCAACAGGTCGCGCAACAATATCGCCAAATTGCGAAGGGGTTGAATTGACGTATTCCCAAACTTGCTTTGTAACTAAATTCCTGCTTAAATTTTTGTCTTTAGCCTCCGCCATTTCATTATCCACTATATCGCGTACGATCTGGTAGTAACTTTGGTTCTGTTGTTTTAAAGCAACAGTATCGCCATCAGGATAATTGAATACAACAATATCATCGTTCTTAACCGAACCAAAACCCGGTAACCTGAAGTAAGGAAGTTTGATCCACTCTAAATAAGATTTTTTTGTTTCGCTTAAAGGTAAAGTGTGATGCGCAAAAGGAAAAGCCAATGGCGTTTGTGGGATCTTTGGTCCGTAAGCAAATTTGTTCACGAATAAAAAGTCGCCCACCATCAACGATTTTTCTAATGAAGAAGTTGGAATAGTAAAGGCTTCAATAAAATAACCACGAATGATAGAAGCTGCAATAACTGCGAAGATGATAGGGTCTATCCAGTTCTTGATCAATTTACTTGGCTCGATCTTAAATTTATCTAAACCAACAAATTTGGCGGTATCATCAAATCCTAGTTTTACAAAAAAGATATATGGTAAAAGAGAAGCAAAAAGCAGATCCTGATTACTTGGTTTATTAAATGCGCGTGCCACATTAAAACCGTAAACACCGTACATTAAAATATTAACGCCGGGTACTATCATAATAAGGCACCACCACCATGGTTTACCAAGGAGTTTGGCCAGTACATAAAAATTATAAACTGGTATCCAGGCCTTCCAGCTTTCTAAACCTGCTTTTGTAAATAATTTGCTAAGGCCAAAGAATGAGGCAAGAACTAAAACTAAAAAAATGTAATTTCCCATAAATGTAAAAGGTAAAAATAAGGATTTATAGAAACAATAAACGATTGTTTTTTAAGCATATTATTTTATGGTTGTTAATATATGTTAGCTATTTCTATAGCCACAGATTTCACAGATGCCACAGATCTTTTAATTTTTTAATTCAAATCTGCATTATCGGCGAAATCTGAGGCTTTTTTAATTTATTAGTAAGTTATACCTTTTTAAAAATTAATTTGTTGAAATTAGTGTAATTAGTGGCTAATAACTATCTTTATTCCCGAAAATTAAACCTGCTTTGTTTGCAGGTAAATAAAAAATATGATAAAAATAACTCTTCCCGATGGTTCTGTTCGCGAGTACGAAAAAGGAACTTCATCAATGGACATCGCTAAAAGCATTAGCGAAGGCTTAGCCAGAAACGTATTAGCCGCAAAAGTAAACAACGAAGTTTGGGATGCATCACGCCCCATTAATTCAGACTCCACATTAAGTTTATTAACGTGGAATGATGCACTTGGTAAAGAAACCATGTGGCATTCATCTGCCCACATCATGGCCGAAGCTTTGGAGGCTTTGTATCCCGGCGTTAAATTTTGGGTTGGTCCACCATTAGAAAATGGTTTTTATTACGATGTTGATCTTGATGGACAAGTTTTAACGCCCTCTGATTTTGAAAAGATCGAGCAAAAAATGTTGGAGTTGGCAAGGCAAAATAATGTTTATGTGAGGAAAGAAATTTCTAAGGCAGACGCTATAAAATATTTTACTGATAAAAATGATCATTATAAATTAGATCTGTTAGAACGTTTGGATGATGGCGGAATCACTCTGTACACACAAGGTAACTTTACCGATCTGTGTCGCGGACCACACATCCCAAGCACCGGTTTTATTAAAGCTGCTAAAATTTTAAATATTGCCGGCGCTTATTGGAAAGGCGACGAAAAAAATAAAATGCTTACCCGTATTTACGGTATCACTTTTCCAAAAGATAAAGAGCTAAAAGAATATTTGGTTTTATTGGAGGAAGCGAAGAAGCGTGATCACCGAAAATTGGGTAAGGAATTAGAATTATTTACTTTTTCTGAAAAAGTAGGCATGGGCTTGCCATTATGGTTACCAAAAGGGGCCATGTTGCGCGAGCGTTTAATTCAATTCATGCAAAAAGCGCAATTAAAAGCCGGTTATTTACCAGTGGTAACGCCACATATTGGTCAAAAAGAGTTATACGTTTGTTCGGGTCATTATGAAAAATATGGTGCCGATTCGTTTCAGCCAATTAAAACGCCACATGAAGGTGAGGAGTTTTATTTGAAGCCAATGAATTGTCCGCATCACTGCGAAATTTATAAATCATCACCTAAATCATACAAAGATCTTCCGCAACGTTATGCAGAGTTTGGAACGGTTTATCGTTACGAGCAACGAGGCGAATTACACGGCTTAACCCGTGTGCGTGGCTTTACACAAGATGACGCGCATTTATTTTGCCGACCTGACCAGGTGAAGGAAGAATTTTTAAAAGTAATTGATCTGGTACTTTATGTTTTTAATGCATTGGATTTTAAAGACTATACTGCGCAAATTTCGTTACGCGATCCTGAGAATAAAACAAAATATATTGGTACAGATGAGAATTGGGCTTTAGCAGAGCAAGCAATTATTGAATCTGCCGCTGAAAAAGGATTAAAAACGGTAACTGAATTAGGTGAGGCCGCATTTTACGGTCCAAAACTCGATTTTATGGTTAAAGATGCTTTGGGTAGAAAATGGCAATTGGGAACAATTCAGGTAGATTACAATTTACCGGAGCGTTTTGAATTAGAATACACAGGAAGTGACAATTTAAAGCATCGCCCGGTAATGATCCACCGTGCGCCATTTGGCAGCTTAGAGCGCTTTATTGCGGTATTAATTGAGCATTGTGCTGGTAATTTTCCATTGTGGTTAACACCCGATCAGTTTGCTATTTTGCCTATAAGTGAAAAATATAATGCCTATGCCGAAAAAGTATCTGAGATCTTGAAGAACGCTGAATTACGCGGTTTTGTGGATGACAGGAATGAGACCATTGGCAAAAAGATAAGGGACAATGAAGTTAAAAAGGTTCCATTTATGTTAATTGTTGGAGAAAAAGAAGAGTCAGAGGAGAAAGTAGCCCTAAGAGCTCATGGAAAAGGCGACGTTGGGGAGTTTTCGGCGGATGATTTTGTAAAATATGTGAACCAGATCATAGAAAATGATTTTAATCAAAAATTAAATTCTTAAATTTGTAATAATAAAAACAAAGTATAACTAAAAAGCGGAGGCATCTATCAACAACAAAAAACCAAACTTTACAAAACCTGCAACTACAAGTACAACAACAACTAACAATGCAGCAAAGCCAGTATTTAAACAGCCACGTGGCTTAAAAGCCGGATTCAAACGTCCGGGTGTAAAAGAAGAACAACATAAGATCAATGAAAGGATCTACGCTAAAACTGTACGTGTTGTTGGCGATGGAATTGAAGCAGGGGTTTACCCAATTGCAGAAGCCTTAGCAATGGCAAAAGCAGAAGGTCTTGATCTTGTTGAGATAGCTCCAAATGTTGATCCGCCGGTTTGTAAAATTGTAGATTACGGTAAGTTTCTTTACGAGCAAAAGAAGAAAGCTAAAGAAATGAAAGCCAAAGCAGCGAAGATCGTTATTAAAGATATTCGTTTTGGACCGCATACTGATGATCATGATTTTAATTTCAAGAAAAATCACGCCATGAAATTTTTACAAGAAGGCTGTAAAGTAAAAGCCTATGTGTTTTTTAGAGGTCGTGAGATCGTTTTTAAAGTACAAGGTGAGATCTTATTATTACGTTTTGCAAATGAATTGGAAGAGTGGGGTAAAGCAGAACAATTGCCTGTTTTAGAAGGTAAAAAAATGCAAATGGTAATAGGACCAAGAAAAAAATAAAAATTTAATTTAAATATATTAAAGAAGGCAAGCTGAGAGGTTTGCCTTTTTTTTTGATTATTGTCCTCCTTCGGAGGAGGTGGCGCGGAGCGACGGAGGAGGAGAGATTTGAAATTTCATTTTCTTAAGCGCAAAATCCTCTCCCGCCCCTCGGGCACCCTCTCCAGAGAGGGACACTGTGTTTGCTTATGCGAAATTTTTTAACGGATGAATTTATTTTCCCCACCTGAACGAATCCTGCTCTAAGCCTGCAAGATCAATAACCCTGTCAATTACAGTGGCAGCAACTTCTTCAATGGTTTGTGGTTTTGAATAAAAGGAAGGTGTGGCCGGACAAATAATGCCTCCTGCTTCGGTAACGGTTCGCATATTGTTAATGTGAATTAAACTTAATGGTGTATCGCGGGTAACTAAAATTAATTTGCGACGCTCTTTTAAAACAACATCGGCTGCGCGGGTTATAAGATCGTTGCTAATACCTGTGGCAATACGTGCAAGGGTCCCCATGCTACACGGACAAATAATTAATGTATTATATTTTGCAGAACCCGATGCAAAGGGCGCGCTAAAATCAGTCTTTGAATAAACTTTAAAAGGGTAGTTCTTATAATCATCATTTCCTAACTCATATTGCCAGATATCTTTTGCATTATCACTTAATACAATACTTATTTCCTGTGCTTGTTCTTTTAAAAGCACTAATTTATCAAGCAATACTTTTGTGTAAATGCTGCCACTAGCTCCTGTAACGGCAATTGCTATTTTATGTTTAGTCTGCACTTTCAGTTTTCTTTTTTAGATCTATAGTATAAGATAACATTAAGGTAAGGATATTGTTGTAAAGCCCTTTATTAAAAAAACGCGCCACGGGGTTAGGATAAAAAACAAGATTGGCTATTGTGCCGTAATCGCGAATAGGCGTAATAGAGTTGGATGAACGCACTTCAATAAAGAATTTTTCCTTTATCTTTCTTCCTAATCCAATGTTAATGCCTGTTTCAAAGTTATTAAACTTGTATTGCCCGGTAAAATCGGTGTAATTAATATTCTCTTTATAGCTTACAAGATAAGCAATTGAAGGGCCAAGGGTTATAAAATACCGTGGATTAACATTAAACCTGAACGATAATGGCAGATCAATATAATTTAAGTTAACATGATAGAATGAAAAATCTCCTTTACCGGGATTTGAATTGTGCCTTGCGCCTTTTTGAGAAAAATAAAAGCCTAATTCAAAACTTGCCCTGCTCTTTAAACGCGCGTTAACAGCAACGCCTCCAAAAAAACCAAGTTTATTATAACCACTATAACTATCACCGTGTATCTGGCAACCATTTAACCCTAATGTAGGTTTTATAGTAAATACCGAGCGGGAATTATCCTGCGCTCTGGCAAAAAAAGAAAACAATAGAAGTATTAAAAAAAGTGATCTCATTTATAAAATATAACTTCTTGTTAAAGTTACGGTCAAAATTTTAAAACACATAGGCACATAGAAAAGAAAATATATACTATTATTATCAGGAAACATAGATTTCTTTGCAAAGCAAAGAAATCTCTATGAGTCACTCAATAGTTTGTAAT
>JAUXSA010000180.1 GCA_030681615.1 Bacteroidota bacterium | reverse complement strand
TTAATATTACTTTTTGTTTTAACTTTTTGGCTTAATATACCATTGGCTCGGTTAGTTGGATTACAGTTAAAGCCATTTGCCTCAATTCGCCACCGTGCAGAAGTTTGCCATAAGCCATACTGAGGGTCTGTTGCAAGAAATGAAGTAGATGATGTAACTAAAGTGTACGTATTGTTACTCAAACTTATCCTGTAAAGATCATAAACAGTAACCGGTGAAGTGCTGTTCTCTATAGCATAAGAATTCCAGTTAAAATTTCCATTTTGTTGATCCTGTATAAAAAGGGTTTGATGCCATTTACTTAAAACGCCATAATGTCCACAAGTATCGCGTATTTGCAATTTATATCTATAAGCAGTTGTATTAGGATCACCATTTGCAGGACCAACACTTCTTGTAGTGTCTGTATAACCACTAAAGGCATTTTTACTAACTGCAGCAATCCGCCTGTAAACATTATTATATATTTCGCGGTAAACAATAAAACTATCTACGTTATCGTATAAAGTTTTTTCCCAATAGATGACATTATTATCTCCAAGAGAATCTACCGTTACCAGGCATATACTTGGCACCTCTACAAACGGAATAATTACACTTCCAATTGCAGAATTAGAACAACCACCTGTTGTGCCAGTAACTGTATAATTTGTAGTAATAGAATTTGAAGCGCTTACTGTAATATTCTGACTTGTTTGTCCAGTACTCCATGTATAGTTATTTGCACCACTTGCACTAAGCGTAACGCTGCCGCCGCCACAAGTTAGGATAGATGTTGCAGCAATGCCTGGTACTGAAAAAATAGTAATTGTTTTTGAAATAGATGCACCGCTTCCAAATTGATTGCCGGCATTCATAGTAATTGTTTTTGTGCCTGGTGTAGCATAAGTTACGGTTGGATTTTGTAAAATAGAACTGGAAGGTGAACCTCCCGGCATGATCCAATTCCAGGTGTTAGGCATATTAATTGAATTATCACTTAACTGGATCGTTTGTCCTACACAACCGGTTGTTGGCATAGTAAAATTTGATACAGTATACATTTGTGATTTTAGATACATATTATCTATTTTTAAATCGGCGCCCACAAACGAATTTTGAACCGGCCATTTTGACGACTCTATTGAAAGCACCATTGTATCGGGCGCAATTGCAAGGTTCCATGGGATCTTTTTTAAAGTATAAACCGGGGCCTGCGGTAAAAGGGTCATACCACCCCCACTTCCGATATAAACAAAATTCTTTTTAAAGCTAACAAAGACCCTTGCGCTATCAAGCGGATTTGCCGGTAAATATTTATAGTACAAAAACATAGTGTCAATTTGATTACTATATGGTGTACCGCCAAGAGTAGTTGTTTGCGTTGGTGTACCGGTACCTGCTCTGCCAACCTTGACCTGGTTGTCGCCGAAACCAGGAGGATCTGTTTGCAATTCAAGAGCATAATTCCCTGTATAAAAATCGGTAGTACGTTGAAAACCGCCACTTAAATTCCAGCCATTTAGTTTGTAATCTGTTTTAGTTTGCCACTGCTCAAAGTTACCATTTAAATTTGCTGGTTGAAAAGCTACACCAGTAAAAGAAATACTATCGAGTTGTAGACTGTTACCCGGAATAGCAATATTACCAAAAGCGTTACTTGAAGCGGAAGCCATTATAACTGTATCAGGAAAAACCGGTAAAGCAGGACTAAATGTGTGATTAAATAAAGTATATGCTGTATGCGTTGTAGATATTTTTAATAAATAATTGCCTACAACCGCACCTGCTTTTTTAAATATGGTTAAAAAAATTGCTGTATCAGTTGGCATAATATTACTCTTATAAAAGAATTTTATGCCTGTTGGTTTTTGTGAATAAGGAATACCTCCTGTAGGATTTGATCCTGGATTACCATTAGCAAAAAAAGCAAAAGCAGTGCCTGTTGGTACAGCAGATGTAGTTAATTTTAAAGCAAACGAGCCTTGAAAAGCATCAGTTACTTTTGTTGCATTAACCGGACTTTGCACGCCGTTATCTAATTTATAATTAGAGGTCTCAAAAAATTTAGGATTTTCATAACTGTTAACTATCCAACTTTCAAAACCACCGTTGGGAACGGTTTGCGAGAAAGTGATGCCGGTAAAAAGTAAGGTAATTAAGGTAAATAAATTTTTCTTCATTTTTGATGTTTTAGCGATATCTAAATTAACGGTTTTGGTTCGAATATGAACTACCTAATATGGTAGTAAATATCAAATTTTTCAGACTATTTTGTTCTTAATAGCCATAGAAACTGCTTCTGTCATCGACTCCACATGCAGTTTTGAGTAAATATTTTTCATGTGAAAGCGTACAGTATCATAACTGATGCCACATTTATCGGCTATCATTTTATAGCTTAAACCCTTTACAAGATGATTTAAAACTTCTTTTTCACGGTCTGATAAATTAAAATCGGTAGTAGGATTGCTTTGTTGCGAATGCTTGAACATGTTTAACACCTTTGCGGCAATACTTCCTGTAATTGGAGCTCCACCATTATAAGCTTCAATAATGGCCTGTGTATATTCATTAGGTGTTGATCTTTTTAAAATATAACCGGATGCGCCATTGCATATTGCCTGGAAAATAGAATCATCATCTTCAAACACAGTTTGTATAACAATTTTTAATTCAGGAAATTCAGCTCTCAATAATTTAACCGCCTCAATACCATTGGTACCGGGCATTTGAATATCCATTAAAACCACATCCGGTTTCGAGGTTTGGATATCTTTTATAATTGAATTAGCGTTAGAATATGAGCCTACGAGTTTAAACCCTTCATTCATCATAAACAAAGTGGCAATGCTTTCTCTTAAAGCCTTACTATCCTCTACAACTGCAACTTTTATTTCCATTTTACTATATTAAGTTACAAAAATTAAATTAATCTTATCAAATATCAACTACTAAATCAGGTAGTTTTAAATTCTAGAGATATAAGTGTGCCGTTCGATGAACTAATAGTAAGATCACCATTTATATCTTTTGCTCTTTGTTTCATATTGCCAATACCATTCCCTTTACCCATCCTGGCCTCCCCTATTCCAACGCCATCATCAGCAATATTCATAATTAACAGGCGCCCTTTGCGTTTCAGATCAACAGTAACATTTTTAGCTTGTGAATATTTTATAGCGTTATTAACAGCTTCCTTATAAATTAGAAATAAATTTTTGCGTTGCTCAATATCCAGGATCAATTTATCAATACCTGATTCGCTAAAAAAAGAAAAAGAGATCTCTGATGAGTTACAAATGCTTTCTCCGAAATGTTTCATTTTTTCTAAAACCAGTTTAAAATTATCATTCTTAGGATTGATACTCCAAACAATATCACTCATATTTTCGATGGTTTCGCTGCTTGTATCTTCTATCTTTGCCATCACATTAGCATCAATTGCTTTTTTAGGATTAAGTTTTGCAACACCTGCAAACATTTTAATACTGCTTAATGCAGAACCAATGTCATCATGCAGATCGCTGGCGATCTTATTTCTTAGTTGTAAAACTTTATGTTTTTGTGTATTTCTGTTTCGTTGAAATACTATAAAGCCAATTAAAATAACTAATAAAAGGCCAAGCACTAATAAGTATTTATTTGCTCTTTCCTGTTCAAGTTTTGCTTCATACAATTTTTTTTCGTTAACTGTTTTAATACTATCTGCTATGCTCTTTTTTTCGAATTCATACTTAAATTGCGTGCGAATTGCACTTTTTTTAGTAGCCTCATTATTTATACTATCATGCATTTTAAAATGTAATTCCTGCATATCAAATGCTTCTTTATATTTGCCTTTAAGCTTATATATTTTCGCGAGCAACTTACTTGCATCGCTTATTTCTTTTGGATAGCCTAATTCCTGAGCAATATCAAATGCCCTTTTACAAGAAACAAATGCTTCATCAATTTTATTTTGCTTTAAATAAATTTCACTCATATTTGTGAGTGCGTTTGAAATGAGATCTTTATTATCCATTTCCTCCATGATCTTTAAAGCCTTACTGTAATAATTAATAGCATTATCATTTTCGCCTTTATATTCATATACTGTACCAATATTTAAAAGCGACATTGAGATTCCATGTTTATTTTTAAACTGCTGGTTTAGCGCCATGCTTTTTTCGTAATATGTTAAAGCCAACGCTATCTTCTTTTGACCAAAATATAAAGCTCCTAGTGCATTTGCAACTTCTGCAACACCTTGTTCAAAGCCCATCTTTTCGCGAAGCGCATAGCTTTTTTTGAAATTTTCTATGGCTTTTACATCCTCATTCTGATTGTGATAGATCACACCGATCTTTCCAAGATTAAGAGAGGCGCCAAAATCATCACCTATCTTCTCGCAGATCTTCAGACTTTGTTCAAAAAAACTGAGTGCTTCGGATATCCTTCCCTTACTATTGTAAACGGAACCAATGTTACTTAATGAATTCGCTTCTCCTGCCAGATCTTTACTTTCACGACTGAGATTTAAACTTAAAACGTAATAATAAGCCGCGCTATCTATATTTCCAATTCTTTCATAAATGGAGCCAATATTATTAATGGAAGTAGCCCTACCTGCTTGGTAATTTATTTGTTTGTGTAACTCCGCGCTTTTACGGTAACATCTCAAGGCTTCATTATTGTTACCTTCGTTTTGGGCAATAGAACCCTCGTTGGTAATGGAATTGGCTAAATGACGCGTGTATGTTTTTTTAAAAACATCTGTTGGATTTTGCTTTAATTTTTTTTCTGCTAATAATTTTAATTGAAGATTGAATGCCGGCCATTCTTCATCCGGCGCATTCTCTGCCAAACGCGATAGAATATTACATTTTACTGTATCGTTATTTCCTTTTTTTAGTTCCGCTTTTAAAGAATCAATATAAGCAACCTGTGCAACCAAATGGCTAAACATCATTATTAAAAAAATAATAACGATAGGTTTTAATAAGGTATTTGCCTTTGTAAACATAAAATTGCCACTACAAGGTAAGCAATTTTATTTTTCAGAAAAATTTGATATGAATTAATAAAAAATCCCGGCCAGTATCATAGCCGGGATCTATTTTTTCTTTCCCTTTTTTTATTTACTCACCACAATTTTCTTTACAGCAACTGTTTTGTTTTCGTGTTTAATATTTACAAAGTAAATACCATTTGCAAAAGCAGCTGTTTCAATTTGATACTTTTCGTTTGAACTTGCTGCATATTTTTTACTGTACACTGTTTGTCCTAATGCATTCTGTAATTCAATGGTCATATCAATATTCGCTAAAGCTCTGCTATCAATAAAAATAATGTCTTTAGCAGGAGAAGGATAAGTACTTATAGCTGCATTTAATAATTCATAATTTTTAATTCCCACTAATCTATCGTTCTTAATATTACTTTTTGTTTTAACTTTTTGGCTCAGCATACCATTTGTTTTAGAGGTGGGATTGCAATTAAAGCCATTTGCTTGCACGCGCCATTTTGCTGTATTTTGCCATAAGCTGTACTGAGGATCGGTAGCTAAACCTGCTGTTGTTGAAGTAACTAACGAGTAGTTATTAGTTGCAAGATCTATCCTAAAAAGATCATAAACACTTACAGGTGTTACACTGCTTTCAATAGCATACGAGTTCCAGTTAAAATTACCATTTTGTTGATCCTGGATAAAAATAGTTTGGTGCCAGTTACTTAAGGCGCTATAATTACCACAACTATCGCGCAATT
>JAUXSA010000177.1 GCA_030681615.1 Bacteroidota bacterium | reverse complement strand
TTTACGGCCTTTATAAAATAATAGGGTAATTGTTTTATGACTTGGGTCATTTGAAACTAAAAGTATTGAGTGTTAATTTGTGTGCAGTTGAAAAAATGATCAAACTAACCGAATTAGACAAGATAAATTATTTCAATATCGTTTTGATGTTGATTAGTTGTGTTGTTGCTATTATTATGCCCTTTGAATTGTTTTTATTTGCCTATGCTATTTTAGGCCCTCTGCATTATTTAACGGAAATTAGCTGGCTACACGACAGGCAATATTATTCTAAAGGAAAATATGACGTTTGGTTTTTCCTTGTATTGGGCATTTTAATATCTCTGCCGGTAATTGGACCTTTACTAAATATAAAAAGTACTGCAAATGGTAACGATATCAATCATTATATTTATTTGGCTGTTGTGGCTGGTGTACTCTTTGCGTTAACTAAAAATGTTTATTTACGAATTGTTGGTTTACTGTTAGCCTTTCTAAGTTTTCGAATTGCAGATAATTTCTTTTTATTTTTCTCTGTTTTCCTGCCAACCTTAATACATGTTTTTGTTTTTACAGCAGTATTTGTGCTTTATGGCGCGTTAAAAACAAAAAGTAAAAGTGGCTATATTTCTTTTGCAGTAATGGTGGTGAGCCCTTTTATATTATTTCTGGCGCTGCCGGAACAAGGTGATGCGCTATTTTCTGATTATAGCCTAAAGGCATATAATAGTTTTGAAGCTATGAATTTTTATTCGTTAAAACATTTTTTTAATGTCGAAATAGCCAAAGATAATTTGATGGAAAACATTTATTTTTCAAAAAGCGGTATCCTGCTTATGCGCTTTATAGCATTTGCATATACCTATCATTATCTTAACTGGTTTTCAAAAACAAATATTATTAAATGGCATAAAGTTCCTAAAGGGCGCCTTGTTGTTATTGCCATATTGTGGATTACATCTATTTCACTTTATATTTATGATTACAAAGTTGGATTTACCTGCCTTTTTTTACTTAGTTTTTTACACGTGCTTCTTGAACTTCCTTTAAATGTTGTTTCTATTAGGGGAATTTTTCATGAAAGTACATTATTAATGAAAAAGGCAAACTGATTTATATCATATTGTTCTCAAATCACGGTCATGTTTTGTTTTTGTAAGAGTACTTAGTTTTGTGCAATATGAAAAAGGAAATTGAAAACAAAACTATTTGTTATCATTGCGGCGAATCTTGTGATGATGAAACTATTCATATTGAATATAAGAATTTTTGTTGCCAGGGTTGTAAAACTGTTTATGAGATATTAAATAAGGTTGAACTGTGCAATTATTATTCTATCAAGCCTCACCCGGGTATAAGTCAAAAAAACCAAACACGGAGCGACAAATTTGCCTTTTTAGACGACGAACAAATTCAGTTAAAACTCATTCATTTTAAAGATGCTGAGCAAAGTCACGTAACATTTTATTTGCCTCAAATGCATTGTAGTTCGTGTATTTGGCTTTTAGAGCATTTAATGAAACTTGATAAAAATATCATCCGTTCACAGGTTAATTTTTTAAAGAAAGAAATTAGTATTGTATTTGACCACAAAAATACTTCGTTAAGGGAAGTTACCGAACTTCTTTCCTCTATTGGTTATGAACCTCATTTAAGTTTGAATAATATTTCTGAAAAGAAAATAAAAAAGTATGATAAAAGCCGGATCTATAAGATAGGGATAGTAGGATTTTGTTTTGGTAACATTATGCTTTTAAGTTTCCCGGAGTACTTTTCACTTGGCAAGATCGAAGAAAAAGGATTAGTACAATTATTTTCTTATTTGATCTTGTTCTTATCGCTTCCTGTTTTTTTCTACGGAGCGTCTGAGTTTTTTATTTCTGCATGGAAAAGCATAAAACAAAAATTTCTAAATATTGATGCACCTATTGCTTTGGCGATCCTTATTACATTTACCCGCAGTATTTATGAAATAATTACTGGTACTGGCGCAGGATACCTGGATTCTATGACCGGTATTGTTTTTTTTATGTTGGTTGGGCGTTTTTTTCAAAACAAAACTTACAATACTTTATCATTCAACAGGGATTATACTTCTTATTTCCCATTAAGTGTTACAGTTATACAGGACGAACAGGAAAAACAAATACCTGTTTCTGATCTCAAAACTGGTCAACGGATCAAAGTCAGGAGCGAAGAAATTATTCCTGCCGATTGTATACTTTTTTTTGGTAAGGCAAAGATCGATTATAGTTTTGTTTCGGGAGAATCATTACCAATAGAAAAAAATATTGGTGAGATCATTTATGCCGGTGGAAAACAATTAGGAGGTGCCATTGAAATGGAAGTTGTTAAAGACGTTTCTCAAAGTTACCTCACACAACTATGGAATAACGAAGCCTTTCAAAAGAACGAAGAAAAGGGAACTTCCTATATTCACACAACCAGTAAATATTTCACAATTGTTTTACTTAGTATTGCAGCTTTAACAGGAGCTTATTGGTTCTTTAACAATCCCGCACATTTTTGGAATTCTGTTACCTCAATTTTAATTGTAGCCTGTCCTTGTGCCCTTTTATTATCGTCAACCTTTACAAATGGAAATATGTTGCGGGTACTGCAAAAATTTGGTTTCTATGCCAGGAATGCAAGCGTAATTGAACAGGTTGCGCAAGCTGATACGATCGTTTTTGATAAAACAGGAACTATTACCCGACAAGAGAGATCCACGTTTTTTTATGAAGGAATAAAATTAAGTGACGAAAAGGAACAATTGATAAGATCTTTAGCCAGTCAATCTGCGCACCCTTTCAGTAAAGCCATAGTACAAGCATTACCGGTTTCTAAACTCCTGCAAGTTAGATCATTTAAAGTGAAACCGGGATCTGGAATTGAAGGTGAGGTATTTGGGAACCATGTTGTTATTGGATCTGCTATTTACGTAAAAGAAGAAAAAGGGATCGATCATGAAAATGGCAGTAAGGTTTATGTAAAAATTAATGGCGATGTAATGGGTTGTTTTACGATCAAAACAAAGTATAGAAATGGCTTAAAATCGTTATTTAGATCTTTAAAAAAGGAGTATCAACTTTCTCTACTTTCAGGGGATAATGATGCTGAACAAAATAATTTGAAGTCTAATTTTAATTCTGAACTTTTGTTTGATCAAACACCCCAACAAAAACTTGATTATATAAAGGCCTTACAGGATAGTGGGCATAAAGTAATTATGGTTGGGGATGGTTTAAACGACGCAGGAGCTTTACAGCAAAGCAATGTAGGCATAGCCATCACCGATAACGTAAATAATTTTTCACCTGCCTGCGATGTAATTATGAGCGGCAAAAGCTTTAGTTATTTCGATCTGCTATTAAGTTATTGTAAATATAATAAGCTTATAATTAATATAAGTTTTGTCATATCTGTTCTATATAATATTGTAGGGCTGTATTTCGCAGTGCAGGATAAACTGCAACCGGTTATAGCTGCAATACTTATGCCGGTGAGTTCTGTTACCATTGTTTTGTTTACAACAGGAATGAGTTCTTTGTTTGCATATAAGCTAAAAAAAGCAGGATTAAAAATAAAGAATGAAGAGTAATCCTGATATTAATCATGTTGCAGGTTGACAATCCTCATTCTTTTACAAGTGCAACAAAAATACCTTTGACCCATCCAAATAAATGAGCGTAATTTTTGTACTAATAATCACTAGCCTCCTTATAGCCATCGGTTTCTTGATAGCCTTTATATGGTCAGTTAAAACCAATCAGTACGAGGATGATTATACGCCATCAGTAAGAATACTTTTCGAAAACGAAGTCAAACAAACTACAGAACCTGTTAACAAAGAAAAAAAGAAATAGTTATGGAACTACAAAAATTTCAATACGACAATAAAATTGTAAAATGGTTTGCCTACGCTACAATGTTTTGGGGTGTAGTAGGTATGCTGGTAGGTTTGCTAGCGGCATTACAGTTATTTCTCCCATCATTTAATATGAATTTGCCTTTTACCACATTTGGTAGAGTGAGGCCAATACATACAAATGCAGTTATTTTTGCGTTTGTTGGGAACGGAATTTTTATGGGTGTGTATTATTCTTTACAGCGTTTGTTGAAAGCCCGTATGTTTAGTGACTTTTTAAGCAAGGTGCATTTTTACGGCTGGCAGCTTATTATTGTGTTAGCAGCAATATCTCTTGCACTTGGAAAAACAACCGGGAAAGAATATGCTGAGTTAGAATGGCCAATTGATATTTTAATTACACTGGTTTGGGTTGTTTTTGGCTGGAACATGTTTGGCACGATCGTAAGAAGAAGAGAACGCCATTTATACGTTGCCATCTGGTTTTATATAGGCACACTGGTAACCGTTGCCATGCTGCATATTGTTAATTCAATTGAAATTCCTGTTTCATTCTGGAAATCGTATTCGTGGTATGCCGGTGTGCAGGATGCATTAGTACAATGGTGGTACGGGCATAATGCGGTTGCTTTTTTCTTAACTACCCCTTATCTGGGTATGATGTATTATTTTTTACCTAAGGCCGCTAACCGTCCGGTATATTCTTATCGCTTATCTATTATTCATTTTTGGTCATTGATCTTTATTTATATATGGGCTGGGCCACATCACTTATTATATACTTCTGTACCAGATTGGGCACAATCGTTAGGAGTGGTTTTTTCGATCATGCTAATTGCACCATCATGGGGTGGAATGATAAATGGTTTACTCACACTTCGTGGAGCCTGGGATAAAGTGCGCGAGGATGTTGTTTTAAAATTTATGGTAGTTGCAGTTACCGCTTACGGTATGGCAACATTTGAAGGACCAATGTTATCGCTAAAAAACGTAAGTGCAATTTCGCATTATACAGATTGGATCGTTGCCCATGTACACGTTGGGGCTTTGGGTTGGAATGGCTTTTTAACTTTTGGTATCCTGTATTGGTTAATACCAAAAATGTTCCGTACAGAGTTATATTCAAAAAAACTGGCCAATGCCCACTTTTGGGTAGGCACATTAGGAATTGTTTTATACGCTGTGCCAATGTATTGGAGCGGTATTATGCAAAGTTTAATGTGGAAAGAATTTACTCCAGAAGGCCAATTAAAATGGCAGTTTATGGATACGGTAACTAAAATGATCCCGTTTTATGCCACAAGAGCAATTGGTGGTACTTTATATTTAGCTGGAACTATTTTAATGGTTTATAATTTAATTAAAACTACAAAAATGGGTTCTTTCCTTGCAAATGAAGATGCTGAAGCACCGGCTTTACAAAAGGATTTTACTACACATGGAAAAGAACACTGGCACCGTTGGATCGAGCGCAAACCAATTCAGATGATGATCGTGAGTTTAGTGGTTGTAATGATAGGTGGTATTATAGAATTTGTTCCTACTTTTTTAGTGAAATCAAATATTCCAACAATTACAAGTGTTAAACCTTACACACCTCTCGAATTGCATGGTAGAGATATTTATGTAAGAGAAGGTTGTTATACATGTCACTCACAGATGATCCGCCCATTCAGGAGTGAAACAGCCCGGTATGGTGAGTATTCAAAAGCAGGGGAATTTGTTTATGATCATCCATTTCAATGGGGAAGTAAACGTACAGGTCCGGATCTGGCACGTGTTGGTGGTAAATATCCCGATAGCTGGCATTATACCCATATGTTGGATCCTACTTCTATGTCACCGGGCTCAATTATGCCGGCATATCCATGGTTGTTTGATGATCAGATAGATGTTTCGTCAACAGTTGCAAAAATTAAAGCAATGAAACGTTTAGGGGTACCATATCCTGAAGGCTTTGAGAACATTGCTGCAAAAGATATGGAGAAACAGGCGAAGATCATTGCTGAAAATTTAAACAAAGATGGAATACAGACTTTAGCAGACAGAGAGATCGTTGCATTGATCGCCTATTTACAACGCATGGGAACTGATATTAAAAATCAACAAAAAGATACTTTAAGAAAATAACTAAAAAATAATTCTATGAAATTTATAAATTATCTTGAAAGCATGACGGGCGTGGGTATTTACCCTCTTACCTCATTGATCATTTTTTTTGTCTTTTTTATTGGTGTCGCTTTTTTCATCATTTTCGGAAGCAAGGAATATTTTAATACCCTTTCCAATTTGCCATTAAATTCTTCAAACGATACATTAACTCCAAACACTAAAGGTTATGATGAAGTCACAAAATAGATTCTTTTTTTTCGTTTTATTATTTCTGCCAATATTTAATTATGCGCAGGACGTAACGGCAACAAATAATTCAAGTTATTTTTCAAATGCCTTGTTTGTAACACTTTTGATCGCTATCTTTTTATTGCTTATTGTAATAATTGCATTGGCTCAATCGCTTAAAAACATTTCTGCAAGTGATTATATTTTAAACAGGTTCAAAAAAACAGAAGATAAACAGGGTGATGATAAAAATAATGCAACTAAAATAACCACTGTAATAATGTTGTTGTTTGCAGGTTATCACGCAAGTGCTCAGGGCATAAATAATAGTGCCGAGAGTTGGTTAATAGGAGGGCTTGATATGCTAACATTCTACAGCATGTTAACTGTAATATTTCTTGAAGCAGTTGTAATAATGATTCTATATTACCAGATAATGGGTTTTATAAAAACAGAAAAACAAGTACTAAGTCAAAAACCTAAAACAAAAACAATTCTTGAAAAATTAAATGCCTCGGTTGATATTGAAAAGGAACATGATATATTATTGGATCATGATTATGATGGTATTAAAGAATTGGATAATGATCTGCCACCTTGGTGGAAATATGGATTTTATTTGACCATAGGCGTTGCTATTGTATATTTAATAAATTTCCATGTATTAGGTACTGGCGACCTTCAAAAAGCAGAATACGATAAATCTATTGTACAGGCAAAAATTGACCTTGAAGAATACATGAAAACGGCAGCAAATAATGTTGACGAAACAACGGTGAAAGAATTAAGCGGACCGGATATTGAAGTGGGTAAAGAATTATTTATTGCTTCTTGTGCAGCTTGTCATGGTAAAGATGGCAGGGGAACAGTTGGTCCTAATTTAACGGATGAATATTGGTTGCACGGCGGAAGTGTTGCAGACATTTTTAAAACAATAAAGTACGGTTGGGTAGATAAAGGAATGAAGTCATGGAAAGATGATTTGTCGCCAATGCAAATAGCCCAAATTACGAGTTTTATAAGAACATTGAAAGGTACCAACCCTGCTGGAGCAAAAGCGGCACAAGGCGATCTTTATAAAGAAGAAATTAAAACTGTTACCGATTCAACGCAGGTAATTAGCGATACACTAGTTGTAATGAAAGACACCTTAAAATAGAACTGCACTAAAAATGGAAAGCGTACAAGATACTTCTGAATCGTTTCGTGATCATATTGGTACTATTGATGATAATGGTAAACGAAAGTGGATCTTTCCCAATAAACCTTCCGGAAAACTATTTAATTACAGAAAGTATTTAAGCTATCTCTATCTTCTTGTTTTTTTTGGTTTGCCGTTTATTAAGGTAAACGAAGAGCCTTTGTTCCTGATCAATATTCTTGAAAGAAAATTTATTTTATTTGGTATGATCTTCTGGCCACAGGATTTTTTCATATTTGGTCTTGGGATGCTTATTTTTATTGTGTTCATAGCGCTTTTTACAGTTATTTTCGGACGTGTATTTTGTGGATGGGCTTGTCCGCAAACCATTTTTATGGAAATGTTGTTTCGTAGAGTTGAATATTGGATCGATGGTGATGCGCCGCATCAAAGGGCTTTAAAGAAAGCGCCCATGGATAGCAAAAAAATCATAAAGCGGGCATCAAAATATACTTTATTCTTTTTATTATCATTTTTAATAGCCAATACTTTTCTTGCCTATATTATTGGAATTGATGAACTATTAAAAATCATGACCGAACCAATTAGCTCGCATGTTGGTGGTTTTGTGTCTATTTTAATTTTTACTGGCGTTTATTTTTTTATTTATTCCTGGTTTAGAGAGCAGGTTTGCATCATTGTATGTCCTTATGGTAGAATGCAGGGTGTTTTATTGGATAAAAATTCTATAGTTGTTGCATATGATTATTTGCGTGGAGAGAACCGCCATAAATTTAAAAAGAATGAAACAAGGGTAGGAGGAGATTGTATTGATTGCGATCTGTGTGTAAAGGTTTGTCCAACCGGTATTGATATCAGGAATGGGACACAACTTGAATGTATAAATTGTACAGCATGTATTGATGCCTGTGATCATATGATGGAAAGTGTTGGGCTTGAAAAGGGATTGATACGTTTTGATTCTGAAAATGGGATCAAAAATAAAGTTAAACTGGCTTTTACCAATAGAATGAAAGCGTATTCTGCAGTTTTAATTTTACTGATAGGTGTTGAAACTTTTTTATTGGTTAGCCGATCGGATTATGATGCTACTATTATTCGTGCAAAAGGTATGTTGTATCAGGAACAACCAAATAACCAGGTAAGTAATTTGTTTACTATAAAGTTGGTTAACAAAACACGCAAGATCTTACCTGTTACTATAAAAGTGGAAGGCTATGCAAACGCAACTATTCAAATAATTGGTAAAGAGCTACAGGTTAAAAAAGAAGATGTTACCCAGGGAAGTTTTTTCCTGTTCTTAAATAAAAGCGATATTAAAAAAAGAAAAACTGAATTAAAGATCGGCATCTATAGTAATGGAAAATTAATAAAAACAGTAAAAACAAATTTCTTAGGACCTGTATCAGTATAAATTTAAAACAAAAGAAAATGAGTTGGGGAACAAAAATAACAATATTATATATCGGCTTTGTAATTCTTATTGTAAGCATGGTATATATAAGTGTAAATAATAAAAGCGAATTGGTTTCAAAGAATTATTATGAACAGGAACTAGTATATCAGGATAGGATCGACGCTGTAAATAATGAAAAAAAATTAGCTGTAACGATCAACTATGAAATAGTAGACCAGTTTATTGTTTTAGGATATTTACCCAATGAAATTAAAAAAGATTTTAAAGGCGAAGTTCTTTTTTTTCGCCCCTCAGATTCTACAAAAGACCTTACAATAGATTTGAAGTTTGATCAGGAAGGCGAACAAATAATAAGCAAAGATAAACTCAGTAAAGGTGTTTATAAAATGTGTATTTCCTGGAAGAATGATAAAAAGACCTTTTATAAAGAAGCAATTATAACTATTTAAATGAGTTTTATTTTAGCCGCCATATCATTAGGTTTTTTAGGCAGTTTTCACTGCATTGGTATGTGTGGGCCCATAGCACTGGCTTTACCGGTGCATAATAAAACAAGATCTGAAAAATTGATCGCTATTCTAACTTATAATTTTGGAAGGATTTTAACCTATTCAGTATTTGGTTTAGTGTTTGGTTTAATAGGCCAAAGTTTTGCGCTATTTGGTTATCAGCAAATATTATCCATCATATTGGGTTCATTAATATTACTTGGCCTATTGATCCCGCAAAGGTTAATAAACAAATCGGGTATTTTAAAAAATCTATATTCTGTATTAAATAATTTAAAAAATAAGATTGCCGCTCAGTTTCAAAAAAACGGAATAAGATCTTTTTTTAGTATCGGTTTATTGAACGGTTTATTGCCTTGTGGTTTAGTTTATATTGCAATTACAGGAGCAGTGGCTACCGGAAATATAGTTAATGGAATGTTATTTATGGCCGCGTTTGGTTTTGGTACTTTGCCCTTTATGTTTGCCATAAGTTTCACAAGCCATTTATTTGGTGCAAAAACAAGAAGTTCGATCCGAAAAGCTGTTCCGGTTGTTGTTGGCGTAATGGCGATCTTACTTATATTACGTGGTTTAAATTTAGGTATAAGCTATATCAGTCCAAAAATTTCTGAAGATAGCTCTGCAGTTGTAAATACTTGTCACAAACAAATTAATTGTTGTCATAAAAAATAATATGTTCTGGGAAAAATATTCATACTCTCAAATTAAAAGTAAGGTATTTGATGCTTTAAGTAAAAATACAAATTACAGAACTGAAAAGATCCTGGGCATTCCAGGCACTTTTTTAGATACTGAAATATTTTATGATGATGCTGCGTTTTTAAATGACGCACCCTTCTTATCTACATTAATAGCAAATCCCAATCACATTGGTGTACATACTTTTGGCGATGAGCATGAGGATTTTTTTAGCGGTACGCATGAAATTGAAAAAGATCTTATAAAAATTTGTTGCGAAGAAATATTTGAGGCAGAGCCCGACACTTATGATGGTTATGTTGCCAGTGGTGGCACCGAAGCTAATATAGAAGCTTTATGGATCTATCGTAATTTTTATATCGATAATTACAATGCAAGATTGAATGAGATTGCTGTTGTTTATTCTACAGATACGCATTATTCTATACCAAAAGCTTTAAATCTTTTGAATTTAAGCGGAATAGAGATTTTGGTAGATCAGGTTTCGCGCGAAATTCTTATTAAAGATTTTGAAAGAAAAATTGAAGAAGCACTTTCAAAGGGTGTTAAATATTTTATCATAAATATGAATATGTCTACAACCATGTTTGGTTCAGTGGATGATATAGATAAAATTACTTCATTTTTAGATCTGTTACATATTAACTATAAATTGCATGTGGATGGCGCGTATGGAGGCTTTATATATCCTTTTACCAAGCATGAAAGTTCATTTACATTTAAAAACAAGAACATTTCTTCTTTTTCAATTGATGGACACAAAATGTTACAGGCTCCTTATGGTACAGGTATTTTTTTGATCAGGAAAGATTATTTAAAATACGTTTGTACCAATGAAGCCGGTTATGTTAAAGGAAAGGATTTTACCTTATGTGGCAGTCGTTCGGGCGCCAATGCTGTTTGTGTATGGATGATCTTAAGGATCCATGGATCGGCAGGATGGCGTGTAAAGATCCATCATTTAATTGACCGGACAACATTCCTTTGCGAAAAACTAACTGAGTTAAATATTCAATATTTTAGAAATCCCGATCTGAATATTGTAACCATAATGGCAAAGTGTATTAGTGATACGCTTGCAAAAAAGTACCATTTGGTACCCGATAACCATTTAAAGCCTGAATGGTACAAGATCGTTGTTATGTCGCATGTAAGGCAAGGGGTTATTGATGAATTTCTTTCCGAATTAAAAAATGAAAGCCTGGTAAATGTGAAATAGAAATTATGGATCTGATCTCAAAATATAACATTCCGGCACCAAGATATACCAGTTACCCTACGGTGCCTTACTGGGAAAATAATTTGAATGAGGAAGCATGGTTGAAGTTTGTTAAGGAGTCATTCACCATAAATAATAAAGACGGTATTAGTCTTTATATTCATTTACCTTTCTGCGAAAGCCTTTGTACTTACTGCGCCTGTAATACCCGTATCACAGTTAATCACAAAGTGGAGCTGCCATATATTGAGGCGCTAATTAAGGAGTGGTATTTATATTTGGCGCAATTTGAAGCAATACCTTTAATAAAAGAAATACATTTGGGCGGGGGCACACCTACTTTTTTTTCGCACGAGAATTTACATTATCTCTTAAGTAGTATTTTAAGTACTTGCCATATTAGCGAAAGTGCCGATTTTAGTTTTGAAGGACATCCCGGAAACACTACAGCGCAACATCTTCAAACATTATATGATTTGGGTTTTAAACGTGTAAGTTTTGGTGTTCAGGATTTTAATGATAAAGTGCAGGAAACTATTAATAGGTATCAAACTTTTAATGAGGTAAGAGATGTAATGGAAAAGGCAAGAGCCATTGGCTACAAATCTATTAATATTGATCTTGTGTATGGTTTACCTTTTCAAACAACCGATTCAGTTCGATCTACAATTGAGAAGATAGTGGCGTTAAGGCCTGAACGGATCGCTTTTTACAGTTACGCCCATGTGCCATGGTTAAAACCTGGTCAACGAAAATATACAGAAAAAGATCTTCCCGTTTCTTCAGAAAAAAGAAAATTATATGAAACAGGAAAAGAAATATTCTCAAATGCAGGTTATACTGATATTGGTATGGACCATTTTTCGTTAGCGGATGATGAGCTCTTATCGGCGTTTAAGAAAGGAAAATTATACCGTAATTTCATGGGTTATACAACCAGCGACACAAAATTATTGATTGGCTTAGGCGCTTCAGCTATAAGTGATACATGGTCGGCTTTCTCACAGAACATAAAAGCGGTAGAGGAGTACCAGGCATGTATTGCAAAAGGAAAAATTCCGATAGGTAAAGGACATATACTAAGTAACGAAGATATGCTTATCAGGCAACATATTTTAAATTTTATGTGTAGGCATGAAAGTGATTTTAACGCTACATTTTGTAATCAAATGCTACTTGATAATAGTATGGAAAGATTATCGGAATTAATTAAAGATCATTTGATAAGTATTGATCATAATAAAGTATCTCTTTCAGAAAACGGAAAATTTTTCTTAAGGAATATCTGTCTTGCTTTTGATAAACGTTATTGGAATAAAACACCCGATAAAAGTATTTTTAGCACAACTGCATAATTAACTATGAAAAGAGATATTAAAACAAATGGCTGAAATTAAATACATAGTAACTGTAAAATATCCCTTAACTATTGTTTTAACATGTATTTGGATAGGTTTTGTTTGTGCCATCAGTTTTATGGAGGCCTGGTTAAAATTTCAAGCTCCCGGAATTACTTTGGAATTAGGGTTAGGAATAGGACGGCTTGTTTTTAATGCTTTAAACAAAGTTGAACTGGTATTAGGATTGGGAATTATTTTTGATCTGATACTTACAAAAAAAATTGAAATAGATTGGAAGTATTTGTTTTTGATTTTTGCTTTGATAATTCTTATAATGCAAACTATATATGCTTTGCCTGCTTTGGATAAAAGGGCAGAGATGCATATTAGTGGGCTAGAAGTACCCTCTTCTAATCTTCATTTTTATTATGTGGGTATGGAATTTATAAAAGTTGTTTCCCTATTTATTTTTGGGGTGAAATTATTTAAAAAGGAAAAGGAGCTATAATGCAAACTATTAAATTTACAAGTAAAGATAAAGTAGAGAAACAATTTGTAATTGATCTTAGAAAAAAAGTTAACGATTATTTTAAAGAAAATCATATTTCTACAAAAGCAAATGCCGCAATGGTTTTAAAAACAGTTGTTTTGATCAGTTCATATCTGGTTCCATTTTTAATTATTTTGTTTATACCTATAAACACGTTAGTTGCATTTGGCCTTGTTTTATTAATGGGTTTTGGAATTGCAGGTATTGGCATGGGCGTTATGCATGATGCTTGTCACGGTGCATACTCTAAAAAGCATTGGGTAAATAATTTATTGGCTGGTACTTTATATCTTTTAGGCAGTAATGTTTTAAACTGGAAGATTCAGCATAACGTTTTACACCATACCTACACAAATATTTCGGGCTTAGATGAAGATATAGACGACAAAGGCCCTATTAGGTTATCAGAGAATAAACCGCTTAAAGCATATCATAAATACCAGTTTATTTATGCTTTTTTATTTTATGGTTTAATGACGATAACAATGCTTACAAACGACTTTACTCGCTTATATAAATATCATAAAGCCGGGTTAATAAAAAGTCAGAATAAAAAAATGGCTAACGAATTTGCAAAAATGTTTTTTAGAAAGATCATTTATCTTTCCATTATTTTTGGTCTCCCACTTTGGTTTACAAATTTTTCGGTATGGAAAATCGTTCTTGGCTTTTTTATAATGCATTGGACAGCCAGCATTATTTTAAGTTTTGTATTTCAAATGGCGCACGTAGTTGAGGGTGCCACTCAACCTGTTTTACAAGAGAATATAAAGACAGACTGGAGTGTTCATCAATTAAATACTACTTCCGATTTTGCCAGGAATAATAGTTTTATTTCATGGTACGTTGGTGGACTTAACTTTCAGATCGAACATCATTTATTTCCAAATATTTGTCATGTACATTATAAACAACTTGCACCACTTGTAGAACAAACGGCTAAAGAGTATGGGTTGAGTTACAACTTAAAACCAAACTTTAGAAATGCATTATTATCACACATTTACCGATTAAAAGAATTAGGTAAAGCATAAAATTAAATTTATAATTATGGAAAATGATATTAGTAAACTACGGTCTCATTACGAGGGAGAATTATTAGATGAAAAATCGGTTTACCCTGATCCAATAGAACAATTTAAGTTTTGGTTTAATGAGGCTTTGAATTCAAACGTTGATGAGCCTAATGCAATGATCCTTGCTACAGCAAGCAAATCGGGTATTCCATCAGCCCGTGCTGTATTATTAAAGGATTTTGATCAGAAAGGCTTTACTTTTTATACAAATTATAATAGCAAGAAAGGGAAAGATCTTGATGAAAATCCAAACGCTTCTATTTTATTTTTCTGGCCACAACTTCACCGGCAGATCAGAATTGATGGTACCGTATCACAAATAGATCCTGTGGTTTCTCAAGCATATTTTAAAGAGCGCCCAAGGGGCAGTCAGATATCTGCATGGGTATCTGCACAAAGTTGTGAACTTGATAACAAATTTACGCTCGAAAATAACTATAAATTATTTGATATAGAATGTAATGGAAAGGAAGTTCCATATCCGTCTTTTTGGGGCGGTTATTGTTTAAAACCATTTTCTTATGAGTTTTGGCAAGGTCAACCTAATCGCTTGCATGATAGAATACAATTCTCATTAAAGCCTGAAGATGATAAGTGGCTTATTAAGAGGCTTGCGCCATAACACTTTAATGCAAATCATAATTATTTGCCAAAATTCCAGGTCATCAAGAGTTTTGAATGGTAAAAAAACTTTCCGTAATTCTTAAATATCACCTTCCGTACCTGTTAGTTTAAATTTATCGATATTCATGAATGGTTTTAAGGCAATTAATAAATTTAGAAAGATCGGTCTAGAAGAAGTAATTAAACCCTTACCCCACGTTATATCCCTTCGACTAAGTTTATCTTGAGCGAAGTTATAAGGCTTAGGGTAAACTTTCCCGTTTGCGTTTTCATATTTTTATTCCAATAACGCAAACATCGTCTACCTGTTCGTTGTCTCCTTTCCAAGAAATAAACTCCTGAGCTAATTTTTGCTGTTGTTTGGGCATGGTTAAAGGTGCAATTTGTAGTAACAATTCTTTTAACTTTTTAATCATATATTTTTTTCCTTTTTCTCCCCCAAACTGATCGGGGAAACCATCGGTTAAAGTGTAAATGAGGTCTCCCTGTTGTAAAGTAGCGGTTTGGATATTAAACGATTCAAAATCCTTATCATGTTTGCCTACGGGCATTTTATCGGGTTTGAATTCGATGAGTTCAAATGCGTCTTTGCGAACGACCATAGAACGCGAAGCGATCTCACTAATTAAAATATCGCTTCTTTTCTCGTAATGACGTTGGCGGACGATAAAAACAGGGTTGTTAGCAGCGGCAAACGTAAGATGCGTTCTCACTTTATTGATAACTAGCAGACTACAATCCATCCCATCTTTACCACCTTTTGCACTACCATCTTTTTTTAAACGCTCTATGATAATTTTCCTGGTTTTATTTAATATTTCATTGGGTTCGACTTCTTGCTCAATAGATTTTTCTAAACTGGAAATGTTTAAAATACTCATAATTGCACCGGGGACACCATGTCCTGTACTATCGGCACAGCAGAAAGCAAAGTTGCCGTTGTTTAATTCTCCGGCCCAATAAAAATCTCCACTTACCACGTCTTTTGGCTTAAAAAAGACAAAGTAATCTTTTAAGTTTTTATCCAACATTTTGGTTGTTGCTAAAAAACTACGCTGGATACGTTCGGCATAATTGATAGAGTCGGTTATTTCTTTATGTTTTTCTTCAATAATATGTTTTTGTTGTTGTGTTTCTTTTTCTTTTAGTTCAATAATATTTTTTTGTTTGCGAATTAACCGAAAACGGTTGTAGAGAAAAAAAGTAAATAAAAGAACTAGAGCTAAAGTACCACTTACTGCATATCGGATAATTTGTTGTTTTTTCATTTCGGTAGCAGCCATGGCATCTTTTTTATCTTGTTCTGCTTTGGTTAAGGCTTCCTTTTTCTCAAACTCATATTTCATACCGGCTTGTATGGTTTTCTTTTGAGTTTCTTCATTGTCTATACTATCACGGTAGATAATAAATAATTTGTGATGTTCGTAAGCCGCTTTCCAATTACCTTGCACACTATCTATGGTTGATAAGCGATCGTAAACTAATTTGATGTTATCTTTACTTCCTATTTCTAATGAAAGGGCAAGTGCATTATCCAAATGTTTTTTCGCAGCTACAACTTTCTTTAGTTTTATGTTGATTGAACCGAGATTAAGGTAAGAAGTAGTCATTCCTTCTCTATCACCAATTTCTTCTTTTATTTTAAAGGAAAGTAACTGATTTTTTAAGGCTTCGGTGTAATTACCTTGATCGGCATAAATATTTCCGATGTTATTGTAGGTATTTGCTATTCCTTTTTTATTCCCAAAATCATTGGGGTTTGCCACTCCAATTTCTTCATAAACTTTAAGTGCGGCGAAATTTTTTTTTGAGGCTTCGTAGTAATTTTTTTGATCGGAATAAACATTCCCTATGTTTACATAGGAATCAGCTATTCCCTTTTTATTCAAGAAATCATCCGGATGTACTAATGCAATTTCTTCTTGGATTTTAAGAGAAAGTAACTGATTTTTTAAGGCTTCTGCATAATTATTTTGACGGTAATAAACATTTCCGATATTTTTATAGCAATTAGCTATTGCCTTTTTATTTACGAAATCATCTGGATTTGGCACACCAATTGCTTCGAAAATTTTTAAGGAAGAGAAATAATGTTTTAAGGCTTCGGGGTAATTGCCTTGATGTTCATAAACAATTCCTATGCAATTGTATGAATTGCCAATCCCCTTTTTATCATCAATCTCTTCTTTAATTTTAAGCGAATAAAAAAAACTTTTTAAGGCATTAGGGTAATTACTTTGATCTGAATAAATTCTTCCGAGATTGTTATAACAGGCAGCTATTGCCTTTTTATTCCCGAAATCATCAGGATGTGCCACTACAATTTCTTTTCTTATTTTAAGTGAAGCAAAATAACTTTTTATGGCTTCAGTGTAATTGCCTTGATCGAAATAAATATTTCCGATATTGTGGTGGGCGCTCGCTATCCCCTTTATAAAATTTAATTGTTGGGCAAGGGTAAATGCATGATCTGCCAGTTTTTTTGCTTGTTTGTAATCGCCTTTATTTGTAAGTTGTTTGCTTAAATCGATTAAGGTATTCACCTTAATGGTATCTTCTTTCGCTATTTTTAAAGCAATTAGTAGGGAGTCGAGATTTCTATTTTGAGTAAAACATGCTAGACTAATAAAGCTAAAAGTTAAAAGAAGTAGCGTCTTTTTAGATTTCATAGTATTTTTTTAGATGATTATTAGTTATTAAGAATCTCAGTCGAGCTGAGGATTTCTATTATCTGGAGTTCGCTCTTTGATGTTGTCAAATTCTCACTCCGACAATACAAACATCGTCTACCTGTTCTTTGTTACCTTTCCAATCGTTTAGGGCAACATCAAGTTTTTGTTTTTGAATTTCCATTGATGCATCAGAAATGGTGATCAATAATTCTTTTAGTCTTTTATATAAGAATTTTTTTCCTTTTGGTCCACCAAATTGATCTGGCATACCATCGGTTAAAGTATATACTACATCATTTTTTTGTAATACAAATTCATGTTGGGTAAATGAAACATAATCTCTATCGTGTTTACCAACCGGCATTTTATCTGGATCAAGTTCAATGATCTGGTTTTCTCTTACAATCCAAACTGGATTGTTGGCTGCTGAATAAGTAAACCTATTGTTTTTAAAATCAAAACTGATCAAACTGGCATCCATGCCATCTTTGCCTCCTTCGGTTGTGCCATCTTTTTTAAGTCGTTCAATAATTGTTTTGCGGGTGTCATTTAATATTTCTGATGGGCTGGTAAAACCATCCTTTATTGCAGATTCTAAACTTGTAATGTTTAATAAACTCATAATAGCGCCTGGTACACCATGCCCTGTACTATCTGCAGTTACTAAAACAAAGTTTCCGTTACTCAACTTACCGGCCCAATAAAAATCGCCACTTACAATATCTTTTGGTTTAAAGAAAACAAAATGATCTTTTAAATTTTCATCAAGTATTTCTTTAGTTGCTATAAAACTTCGCTGTATTCTCTCAGCGTAATTAATACTATCTGTTATTTCCTTGTGTTTTTCTTCTACCAAATGTAGGAGTTGATCGCTTCTTTTCTTTTCCTTGTTGATCTTGTTACGTTGAAAAAAGAATAATGACGCGGCAAGAAGCACTAAAATAAATCCGCCAACAAATGCATTACGAAGATTTTTTTGACTTTGAATCTCATTTTGAATTAAAATATCCTTTCGTTCCTGCGCTTCTTTGGCCAATGTTTCTTTCTTGTCAAAATCATATTGCATTTGTTGTTGTGTCATTTTTTTAATATTTTCTTTACTAAATACACTATCGCGAAGGATAATTGATAATTTGAAATATTCAAGCGCTTTTTTATGATTACCAACTGCTTGTTCCAACTCAGCTAAATGGTCGTAACAAATTTGGCGCCGGGTTATACTATTTGATCTTATTGCAAGTGTCAAAGCTTTATTTAAATTTGTTCTTGCTTCGTCATACTTTTTTTGAGACATATTTAATTGCGACAATAAATTATAAATGTTTACCATCCCTTCCTTTTGTCCGGATTCTTCTAATATCTTAAACGCACTCTTTAAGCACTTTTCTGCTTCCGGTAAATTACCTTGTCTTCTATAAAGCTCACTCATGGATCCAAGATTACTTGTTATCCAAAATCTGTTGCCCATTTCTTCATTAATTTTTAATGCTTTTTGTAAAAAATCAATAGCCTCTGGTTTATTTTGATACATGTAGATCGTACCTACATTGTGACTAACAGCGGCGATCATTCTTTTGTCGCCAAATTCTTCAAACACTTTTAAAGCCGGAAGCAAATATTTAAGCGCCTCAGGTAAATTTTGGTTTTGATAATAAACGGTCCCAATATTTGAATTACATTTAGCAATGCCTATTTTATCTTTTAACTGTTCGCGAATTTTAAGGGAGGCAATGTAATTTTTTTTAGCCTCCGGAAAGTTGCCCATATCTTCGTAACAGTAACCTATACTGCTGTATGTTTGGCCAACGTCTGGCATTAAAAAAAGCTCTTTTCTAATAGCTAAAGATTTTTTATACCAACTAATTGCTTCGAGGTGTTCTGCTTTGTAATTACAAATATTCCCCATTAAAAAGTAGGCATTGGCGATCCCTTTTTTATATCCAAGCTTTTCTGATAAGGCAAGTGATCTTTTAGCAAAATCTAGTGACTTTTCAAGATCAATTTCTAAATATGTAGTTGAAATTTTATTTAATAGGTTTGATTTTGAGGTATCATCTTTGGCAATTTTGGCAATGCTTATCAGAGAGTCTATGTTTTTTGAATTTTGTGAAAAGACGGATATACTCAAATGGCATAAAAAGAATAAAAATATTTTTGTTTTCATAGGTAAAAATTAATTATAAGTATTTGGCCAAAATCTTTCAGAAAGCCAAGTAATAAAAAAAAGGAGATATATAAAACGTTTTTTTACTAAAGGTTAAATATAGAACTAAAACCAGAGATAGAAAAAAAACGTCGTTTAAAGGGAATCTGTGTTTTTTTTTTGTTGAACAGTAAATATTTTAGCGAAATTTGGACAATTACATATTGAAACTATAAACATTAAGAATAATTAAAATGGATTCCTTGTCACACATTGTTATTGGCGCTGCTATTGGCGAAATGTTTCTTGGAAAAAAAATAGGGCGTTGGGGAATGCTACTAGGCGCAATTGCTAAAAGTGCGCCCGATTTTGATCTGTTTTACACAGGTTTGAGCGACCCGCGTGCCTACATGTGCGAACATAGAGCTCATACACATTCCTTATTTATTGAGGCGCTTTACGCTATACCTATAGCCTGGTTGTTGGTTAAATTGTTTAAGCAAAAAGTGTCATTTAAACGGATGTTGCTATTTATGTTAGCTTGTTTATGGGGCCATTCGCTTCTTGATTGGTGCACGAACTTTGGCACCCAACTATTACTACCTTTTACCAACGAAAACTACTCATTAAACAATCTTGCTATCATAGACCTATTATTTACAATACCTATGTTTATTCTGGTTTTGATAGCCGTTTGTCATCGAAAAAATGAAGGGCGAAGAAACAAGCTTGCCCAAGCCTCATTAATCTATTGCTTTGTTTATTTGGCACTTACCTTTTTTAATAAAGCGCAAGCAGAGAATATTGTTCGGGCATCGATCGAGAAAAATAATATTCCTGTAACAGCGCATATGACAAATCCAACCATGCTTAATAATATTTTATGGTATTCGGTTGGAAGTAATGACAGTACGGTTTTTATAGGAGAATTTAGTTTATTAAATAAGCAAAATCCAATAACATGGCATAGCTACCCGCGTAACCAGCACTTAATGGAGAAATGCAAAAGCAAAAAAGATATTGCAATACTTAAATGGTTTAGCTACCCATACACCATTGCACAAACCAATGGCGATACACTTAATATATACGCTGTAAAATTTGGCAGGACAAACATGCTCGAAAACGATTTGAAAAAAACATTCGTTTTTCATTACAAACTATATCAAAAAAATGGCAAAGAGATAATGGGCATGGAAGAGGCCAATGAGAAAAATATGGATTTCAAAAAGAATTTTGCGGATTTGTGTGAAAGAATTTTGGGAAGGAGGTATTGATGACATTTAATTTAGTTATTGCACTTAATAGACCTGAATTCGAGAAAAAAGGGTCAAAGCAATAGCTTTAACCCTTTAATTTATTTGTACCCAGGAGGAGACTCGAACTCCCACACCTTGCGGCATACGCACCTCAAGCGTACTTGTATACCATTCCAACACCTGGGCATGTATACTTTCTGGTAACAACCAGAACAAACACTTAAGCTAGTGCAAAGATGCAATTTTTTTAATGTTTAATAATCAGCCTTAAGAAAATTTAGAAATTAATTTCAGTCTCATTTCCGGATATTTCTTTAAATTTTCTATATATTTTTTTGATTTCATGGACTTGATATGTGTCTCTATTTTTCTTGCTATCAGGCCATCTAATCCACTTATTTCAGAATATAACTCCCAATCATCGGTTATTTTAGTGTACGAATTTGAATAGATCTTGTTTTTATGATCTAACAGCCTTTGTTCCAAATCAAGGCAACTTCCAACATAGAATTTATTAAGTTTAGGAGAAAATAGAATGTATACTGATGCCATTATTAAACAAAAATAATGTCTTTTTCAGTTCGATAAAACCTCAAGCGTACTTGATACCTCCCGATAGCTATCGGGACCAACACCTGGGCATACTTCGACAAGCTCAGTACGACATTATATAGGGTTTTAGTATACTTTCCGGCAACAGTCGGAACAAACGCCAGGGTTTACAGCCAAAAAGGCTATATTTGAGGGCAAAATTATAAAAATGTGCCGTCTTTTTGCGGTTTTTAAACAATTTATTTATATATTTGCGTCCCTATTTCAAAGCCGCTGTTTACACTGGGTAAAGTATGCTGGAAATAATAACTTAAATATTTTACAAAATGAGCCTTTTATTAGACTACGTAAAAAAACAAATTACTAACGAAGTTAAACATCCAAACTTCAAAGCAGGCGATACTATCACTGTATCTTATAAAATTAAAGAGGGTGAAAAAGAACGTGTTCAGCAATTTAATGGTGTTGTAATTCAACGCAAGAACGAAACAGCTACAGCATCTTTTACAGTTCGTAAGATCAGTAACGGAGTTGGTGTAGAGCGTATCTTCCCAATAACTTCTCCTTTTATCGAGAAAATTGAAGTAAATAAAGTAGGTATCGTTCGTCGTGCTAAATTATTTTACTTACGCGATCTTACTGGTAAAGCAGCACGTATCCGCGAAAAAATTCAAAACAAAACTGTTAAAGCTTAAGCTTTATAAAATTATATTTAACAAAAAGCCGTATCGCCCAAACGATACGGCTTTTTTTATCCCCCTTTTTGGGGTTGTTTAAGTTAAATTATTATTCTATTTTTAGCCCCTAACTATCAAAAAATATGGAACAAACTATTAAAGAAAAAGGGCATCCAAAGGGACTTTGGGTATTATTTGGAACTGAAATGTGGGAGAGGTTCAACTTTTATGGCATGCGTGCTATTCTTACATTATTCCTGGTTAATTCATTAATGATGAAGGAAAATGATGCTTCATTAATTTATGGAGGTTTTCTGGGCCTTTGTTATTTAACACCTATGTTAGGTGGTTTTGTGGCTGATCGTTTTATGGGTAACCGTAACTGTATTATGCTTGGTGGTCTTATGATGGCCATAGGACAATTCTTTTTGTTCTTTAGTGCCAGCATCTTTGGTTCAAATATAAGTCTTGCTAACACATTAATGTGGATAGCATTAGGTATCATCGTTTTTGGGAATGGTTTCTTTAAACCAAACATCTCTAGTATGGTGGGAAGTTTATATCCTAAACAAGAGAAAAGTAAATTAGACTCCGCCTTCACTATTTTTTACATGGGTATTAACCTTGGCGCTTTTTTAGGCCAGTTGATCTGCCCAATTATTGGTGATGTAAAGGATGCAAATGGTATTCGTGATATTCACGCCTTTAAATGGGGGTTCTTAGCAGCAGGTATTGCTATGTTAATTGGAACTGCGATCTTCTACGCATTAAAGAATAAATATGTTGTAACTCCTGAAGGCAGGCCATTAGGTGGCTTACCATCAAAGAACGACTCTGCCGATTTTGAAGAAGGTGAATCACAAAAAGCGGTTTTCTCAACAAAGGCTTTAATTGGTGCGCTTGTTGCCTTTTTAGTATTAGGCGCTTTAATTCATTTTGTATTTGGCCAAAACTGGATCTATACTTTAATTTATTCAAGCGGTTTATCATTAGCAGGTTTAATTATTTCTGATAGCTCTTTAACTAAAGTAGAACGCGAAAGAATTTATGTGATCTACATCATTGCCTTTTTCGTGATCTTCTTTTGGGCCGCCTTCGAACAGGCAGGTTCATCTTTAACCTTTATTGCAGATAATCAAACCGACAGAACTTTCTTTGGTTGGAACATGCCACCATCTATGGTACAGATATTTAACGGTTTATTTGTGGTTACTTTTGCAGTGCCTTTTAGTATGCTTTGGGATAAATTACGTGCAAAGAACCGCGAGCCCATCTCTCCAATGAAACAGGCGTTTGGTTTAGCTCTGATCGCTATTAGTTATTTCATCATCGCGCATAATGTAAAAGATCTTGGTAACAACGGGCTTTTAGCAATTAAATGGTTAATACTTTTATATTTAATTCAAACATGTGCTGAGCTTTGTTTATCACCAATTGGTCTATCATTAGTTGGGAAATTAGCGCCAAAAAGATTCTCTTCGTTATTATACGGTGTATTCTTTTTATCTAACGCTTCTGGTTATGCCTTAGCGGGAACATTAGGTTCTATTATGCCTGCAACTGGCGATAAATTTAATAAAGCAAAAGAATTAGGTATCGACCTTCAAGCTATTTTAGATAAGACCGTTACACCAACTGCAGAGCAGTTACAAATTTTAGCTACCAATCAAATTAACCCTACTAACCCCGTTTTTGCAGGTTTCGAGATCCATAACCTGTTCCAGTTCTTTATGGTGTTTGTTGTGTTAACCGGTTTAGCAGCTATCATTTTATTTTTATTGACACCGGTATTGAAAAAATTAATGCACGGAGTTAAATAGAACGCAGATAACGCTGATTAATATGATAGGCGCAGATAATTATAAGCATTCAGATATCACTGAAAAAATTATAATCGCCTTTTATAAAGTGTATAACACTCTCGGTTACGGTTTTTTAGAGAAGGTGTATGAAAATGCTATGATCATTGAACTTCAGGCATTAGGCATGCAAGTTGAAAAACAAAAGCGAATAAAAGTATTTTACGAGAATAAAGAAGTTGGAGAATATTTTGCTGATCTGGCGATAAATGAATTAATTATTGTGGAGTTAAAAGCAGCTGAAAGTCTGTGTGAGGAACATGAGTTCCAATTGATAAATTATTTGAAAGCTACAGAAATTGAAGTTGGTTTACTTTTAAATTTTGGAAAAAAACCGGAAGTGAAGCGTAGAGTTTTTTCTAATAATCCCAAACATCATCTGCAATCCTAATTATTTAAAAAAAATCATATTCAATCATAACTATCTGCGTCATCAGTGTTCCATGGAAGATCTATCACAAATACAGAATTTTAAAGGCAAATACCCCAGGCAACTGTGGTATTTGTTTTTTAGTGAAATGTGGGAACGTTTTAGTTTTTACGGTATGCGCGGTATGCTGGCCTTCTTTATGGTCGACCAGCTTAAGCTCGATGAAGTAGAGGCTAATTTGCAATACGGCGCTACACAGGCTTTTGTTTATGCTTTCACATTCATAGGTGGTTTGTTTGCCGATAAGATCTTAGGTTATCGCAAATCGCTTTTCTGGGGTGGACTGCTCATGATCGTTGGAAGTATTATTTTAGCTGTTGATCCTAAAGAATTTTTTTTTATTGGTATTGGTTTTAATATTATTGGTACCGGTTTTTTTAAACCCAACATCTCTACCATTGTTGGCCGTTTGTATAAAGATGGCGACCCCCGCACAGATGCAGGTTTCTCATTGTTTTATGCCGGCGTAAATTTGGGTGCTTTGCTTGGAGGGTATCTTTGCATTGCTATTGGTAAACGAACCTTGTTTGATAGTTATGTGCCACAGGGTTTAGAATGGAACATTGCGTTTGGTTTAGCAGCTATTGTAATGGTTATTAGTTTACTCACCTTTACACAAACACAAAAAAGTTTGGGACCTATTGGTATTTCGCCCTTATTAAATTTAGCACCCGCAAAAAGAAAAACTTACGAGTACATTACTTACGGACTTTCAATTGCTGTTATACCATTTATTATTTTGCTTGTTTCCAACTCGCAGTACACCGATATTTTTATGTTCATTATTGGTCCTTGCGCTTTGGCATACCTTGCTTACGAGATGAGAAATTTTTCGTTGGCAGAAAATAAAAAACTAATTGCAGCAATGGTATTCATTTTCTTCTCCATTGTATTCTGGGCTTTCTTTGAGCAGAGTGGAGGATCGTTAAGTTTATTTGCAGCTAATAATTTAAATAATACAGTGCTTGGAATGACGATGGATCCTAATGGCGTGAATAACGCAGCAAACTCTTTAGTTGTAATTGTATTTGCAGGGTTAATAGGCATACTTTGGATATGGATGAGCAAACGAAAAATAGAACCCAACACTGTTGTAAAATTTGGTTTGGGTTTTTTATTCTTAGCCGGTGGTTTTTATGTTTTTTATTATACCAAATTTTTTGCCGACGCCAATGGTATGACCTCTTTAGATCTTTTTACTTTTGGCTGGTTTGTAATTACTTTTGGCGAATTGTGTTTGTCGCCAATAGGCATGTCTATTATGACAAAACTATCACCTCAAAAAACACAGGCAGTGATGATGGGCATGTGGTTCTTAGCAAGCGCTTACGGACAATACTTTGCAGGCCTTTTAGGCGCTAACATTGCCGGTGCATCCGAAAATTCAACTAATCTTGAAAAATTAAATATTTATGCCGATGGTTATAAACAGTTAGGGTTATACGCTTTAATTGCGGGTGTGTTATTAATTTTAATTTCTCCTTTAGTGAAGAAGTTAATGGGGGGCGTTAAGTAATTTCAAATTTAGAATTAATAATTTAAAAGCCAGGCATTAATTCTTTTTCCAGTCTTCAAAAGATTTATTTAACGTTTCGGTAAAGATCTCAACAGGCTGCGCACCTGAAATAGCATAAGCCCTGTTAAATACAAAAAACGGAACACCTTTTACACCAATGTTTTGAGCTTCTTCAATATCTGCTCTTACTTCGTCTCCAAATTTATCAGAGTTAAGTACTTCTTTTAGTTCTTCTTCCTTTAAATCTAATTCTATTCCAAGAGCAGTTAATGTTGCAATGTTTGCAATATCTTTTCCCTCTGTAAAGTAAGCTTTAAATATTTTTTCCTCTGCTTCATTGCCAAGTTTGTATTTTTTTGCAAGATGGATTAAACGGTGTGCATTATATGAATTTGCAAGAATTGCTTTTTCAAAATGATAATCCAAACCATTTTCTTTTGCCATTTGTGTTACATTCTTATGCATCTCTATTGCCCAATCTCTTGTTTGTCCTTTACGTTTGGCAAGGTAATCATACAGGTCAACGCCCGGTTGCGATGTGGAATCAGGATCTAACTGGTAGCTGCGCCATTCTATCTCCACACTATCTTTCTCTTTAAACGATTCCAACGCTTTTTCTATTTTACGTTTGCCTATGTAGCAAAACGGACATTGTATATCCGACCAGATCTCTATTTTAAATTTATTTTTCACTATATAATTTTTTATTAAAGTTAAAGTTAAAGTATAAAATGTTGGATGACAAACTCATTTGCCGGAACAATGCTAATTTATGTAAAAGAATAAGTAATTATAAATCGGTTTTTTTTGGTTAAACTTGTCAAACATTTATATATAATTATGAAGAACATATTACTATTTTTCTGTTCGGTATTTTATTTTTTTGCAACTGCGCAAAACTATTATTTGTTTGTTGGTACATATACACAAACAGACAGTAAAGGTATTTACGTTTATAAATTCAATGGTAAAAAAGGAAAGCTAACAGAGATAACCAATACAGAAAAAACAATTATTAATCCGTCGTTCCTTACAGTTACTTCGGATGGCAAATATGTATATGCCTGCACTGATACAAAAACTGATACAAGTGGTAGCGTGAGTGCATTTTCTTTCGATAAGATAAAAGGCAAATTGACATTCATTAATAAAGAGCGAAGCAATGGTGCCAACCCGGTTTACATTACGCTTCACAACAAAAATAAATTCATCATCAATTCAAATTATACTGGTAGTAACATTACTGTTTATGGTATTAATACTGATGGAAGTATTAAACCTGTTTCTATGGAACTGCAATTAAGTGGTAAAAGCGTAAATATAGAAAGACAAGAAAAAGCGCACCCGCATTCAGCTGTTTTTTCGCCTGACTATAATTATTTTGTAGTGCCCGATCTTGGTTCTGATATGTTAAGGTGTTATCCATTTAATGCAGATAACGAAGAACCATTAAATCCAAATCCACCGCAGTTGGGATATGTTGTTCCCGGCAGCGGCCCGCGACACATAACGTTTCATCCAAACGGAAAATTTGTTTATTGTATAGAAGAATTATCAGGCACGGTACAAGCTTATACATTTAATAAAGGAAAATTAGATACACTGCAACGCGTTTTAATTCATACACCTGACACAAAAGGACCTTATTCAGCTTCCGATATTCATGTTTCACCGGATGGTAAATTTTTATATGCAGCCAATCGTGGTAAGGAAAATAACATCGCCATTTTTTCAATTGATGATATTGGAAAGTTAACGCATGTTGCTTATCAATCTACTTTGGGTGAGATTCCCCGTAATTTTACCATCGATCCTTCGGGTAATTATTTATTGGTTGCTAACCAGGTTAGCGGTACTATTGTAGTTTTTAAACGCAACCAAAAAAACGGCAAATTAAAAGCAACCGGCACACAAATAAAAGTGCCAATGCCTTCGTGTTTGCAGATGGTTGGGGCTGATTAAAATGTAGTTTTTTTATTTCTTTTTAAACCAACCTTTTATTTTTTCCATCATACGGCCTGATGTTTTTTCTCCCTGTTGGTCGCCGATCAAATATCCATAAGCATTTAACTCGGGTACATTATCAAAAACAATTTTAGCAACCCCCAGCATTGGTAAAAATAAGATCATACCTGCAACTCCCCATATCAAGCCGCCTATCAATAAAATCAAGATCGTAAAAAATGCGCTGATGTTAACTTCGCCGCCAATAATGTACGGCTCAATAAAATAGTTATCAATTGCCTGTATAATACCAATAACCGCTAATGCACCAATAGCAACATCGGTTGAATCTTCGGTTACCAAAGCCACCGCAAAAGGAAACAAACCTCCTATAATAGAACCGATGTATGGAATGATGGTTAATAAAGCTGCAATAAAAGCCAACAAAAAGGCACCCTTTAAACCTATTATTAAAAATCCGGTTGTAAATAGTGCAGTAAAGATCAGAATAGATAAAGCCCTGCCTGTTAAATAATTTTGTGAAACAGCGCTTATTTTATGGATGAGTTTTTTTGCTTCATCGGGTTTGGTAGTATCGCAAAGCCGCAGAAAAAAACTTTCATATTTTTCGCGTTGATAAAGAAATAGGAAAGTAAAGAGTAGTACCATTACCGACGAACCAAGTATACCTATAAAACCTGCAAAAAAATCTTTTAAACCCTGACCAGATGATTCAATAAAAGACTTAATTTTTTTATTGATCATCTCATCTTGTTTTTCTTTAGGCACATCTAGTTTCCAACTAACATAATTCTGTGCTTTTTCCATAAATTTTTGAGATTTTTTTTCTATTTCAGGAAATTCATCAGATAACGATTTAGCTTGCATGAAAACCAAACAGCCAATACCAAAACTTACCACAACAATCATTAGTACCGAGATCAAAGCCGAGAACGCGCGGTTTATACCTTTGGTTTCCATTTTATTGGATAGCTTTGTAAATAGCATTGCGAAAAAAATGGCAAAACTTACCGGAATTAGAACCTGTTTGGCAAAGTATAAGATTGCAGTTAACAATATCCCAAGCAGCAAAAAACGATTGACACGTTTTAATGATATTTTTTCGATCATAAGTTTTTTATACCTATGTTTCAAATACAATACCAAGTTAATTAAACAGTATTGTAAAAGACTAGTGGAAAAAAATTCCCAAAATGAGATGGCAATAATAAATGTCAATTATTCTGCAAGCCCAGGTATTATTCAAAGGCAATATCGCTGAATTGTGTGGATACGTTATAACCTATCTCTTTATAGATCTTGTTTGAAGTTGGGTTAGAGCTTTCGGTGAAAAGCCCACAGTGTTTATAGCCACTCTTTAAAATATGTTCGCTTAATTTAAGTACACAACTTTTAGCATATCCTTTTCCACGTAAATGTTTTGGTGTGTAAACCTGTCCAACTATACCAATATTATTTGTTTTGCGAACGATACCTGCCATGCTCACAAGGTCACCATTTTTTACCCAGGTAAAGAGCTCACCGTTTGCAATCAGGCTTTTAATAAAATAATGAATTTCTGTTTTTGTTTTTTTAGGAAATGCATGCGCATCATGCTGGAACTGGTTTGACCATTCAGACAAATACTCAACCGCACCGTGCTTAGCAATTTTAAATTCGCCTTCTGCTAAAACAAGATCATTTACTTTCTCCAGTTTATGCACCAGCAATTGCCTGTTACTTGCTTTATTTTTTTTTAAAAAGTCAGTAAAGGCTTCCGAATATAATGTTTCGCCAACAACACCTTTAATATTTATTTTATTTTCAGTAAAATAATTGGCCAGCAATTCAATATCCTCTTTGTTTTTTGTAGTGCCACTTATTATTACTTTTGGTAATGTTCTTACTGCGGTTGCTTTAAACTCATTTCCCTCAAACACACTTATAAAATGACAATCGGGCATTTGAACATCTTTGTCTTTAAAACTGTTGCAAATACCTAAAATAATATTGTTCTCCAACTCGCGTTGTTCAAGCACTTCAAGATTCTCTTTTAAATACCCGTTAACAGTTGTATATATTTTTAAATTCAGCATGCTTTATTTTTTGCAATAGTGATCCGATTCTTCTACAGGACGTTTTTTATCAAGATCAATATTATTCATACTTTCAATAATACCCCATTTAAATACTTTTTCAAAGTAGGGGAGTAACTTATTATTTTTTATCTGTTGTAAAAAATACACTTCGTGTTCTTTTTCTTTAATGCCCATTTCGTAAAGTACTTTATCATGTTCTATAATACCCATAGAATTAAAGAACTGTTTCATTCTAAAATATTCGCAAACGTTACCACTTTCGAGTCTGCCGGCAAAATAAAAAGGCATGAACCAGCCAATTACAAAACAACTACCCGAAATTATTTTACCAATAATATGAAACCTTAATTCGTAATATTTTGAAATAGGGATATCGTATTGTTGCATGATCTTTAGTACTTCCTCCCGGTGGCCCCATTCATCTATCTCTATCTGCCGAATAGCTTTTTTTTCTTCCGGGTTCTTTACCGAAGCAGCATGGCCCTGATAAGCAAACGCAGCTGCTTTTTCGGCAGAGTATGCTTGTTTTAAAAGGTCGGTTAATTCGGGATGGTTGATCTGCATTTGAATAGATTAAAATTACAGAATAGTAAGCAGTTGAACAAATAGCTTAACTCTTTAGTAATGAGTAGATCTCGGTATCTAAAAACCTGCCGTTATAAAAATAGTTCTCTTTAAAATAAGCTTCTTTTTTAAAGTTAAATTTTTCTAACAGCCTACGCGATATGGCATTATTTGGATTGATGTTAGCTACAATGCTGTGCAATTTCATTTTGTTAAAACCGTAAGCAATTACTGATGGCATGGCTTCGCTTAATATGCCTGTGTTCCAATATTCAGGCATGATCATATAACCAATTTCTGCCCTGTAATTTTCGCGCTCTATGCGATGGTAGGAGATGGTGCCTATTAATTCATTTTTTGTTTTTAATGTAATGGCCCATGCAATGGTTTCGTTATCCTTTGTTTTTTTATTGATCATTTTAATGAAAGGCTTTATCTCATCTTTAGAAATAGCTAATGGCTTATCAATATACTGCATGGCCGGCTTGTTACTTCTTAACAAGAATAAAGTATCTATATCTTTTTTATTTATTTCGCGAAGCACCAATCTTTCGGTCTCTAAAACAGGAAAGGGTTTAAAGTTTAGTTCTAACATTTTTTGGTGGCTTTTAAAATTTAAAATTACTCATTTTTCATAAAGTTCAATTGGTAATTGATCGGGGTCTGAAAAGAAGGTAAATTTTTTATTGGTGTACTCATCTATTCTTATGGGTTCAAAAATAATATTATTTTTTTCAAGATAACGCGTAGCTTCTAAAATATTATCTACCTCAAAGGCAAGGTGTCTTAAGCCTGTTGCTTCGGGCCTGCTCAATCGTTTGGGTGTTTGTGGAAAAGAAAACAATTCAATAACATATTCTCCATTTAACGAAAGGTCGAGTTTATAAGAGTTACGGTCTTTTCTAAAATTCTCACGTTCTATTTTTAAACCTAAAAATTCGGTGTAAAATTTTTTGGAGGCCTCGTAGTTGGCACAGATAATGGCTATGTGGTGTATTTTTTTAAACAGGTTCATTTTCTAAATTTAGAGAATTGTTTATATTTATAGTAGTATTTTACAAATTAATGATTCTAATAAAAGATACATTTAAAGATATTGCTTTTTCAGATATACATGAATTTGATGGCTATTATATTTTTATGCGTAAGGATGGTATTATGCAACTCCAATTTAAAGAAGGATTTAATGGTGACGCGGATGATGCACGAAATATGATAAAGACCTTTAGGAAAATAATGCCGGAGGGTAGGGCAAGGATACTTGTTATTTACCAGGAAGATAATACGTTTAGTAAAGAAGCACGCGAATATATTGCCAGCGACGAAGTGTCAACTGTTGTAATGGCAGATGCACTAATTATAAAAGGATTGGCTCTTACTATTATTGGCAATGGGTATTTAAGGATCAATAAACCAAAACGCCCCACGCGTTTATTTACAAGCCCTGATGCCGGCGTTAAATGGCTGCAACAGTTTATTGAGTAGTTTTTTCTACAAGAAAGACCGATAATTAATTTTATATTTGATGCAAAATTCTTGCATGAGCAAAATAGTATCCTTTTCCTTTTTTAGTTTGATCTTTGCCGCTCTATTTAGCGCATGCTTTGTTCGGGCCCCACGTTATACAAGGGTTGAAAAAGTATTTGAACTGAAAGTGGGAATGACAAAGGAAGAAATATCTCAGGCGCTTGATACAAAACCATATAATTTTAAACTATTAACCGATACTGTGAGTGTGTTATTATACAAATACAGGGTTACCGATAGAGCTGTTATTCCTTTTTTATTGAAAGAAAATAACGGCAAGAGTGTACGCGGTAAATATGTAAATTTAATGGTCACTTACGATGCAACTTCCGGAAAAAGTACCCGCATAGAAAGCTGTAGCGATTGTGATGAAACTGAGATACAGGAAAAAAAGTTTGATATTGATAAAGTAATTACTTTTTTGACCGTAACATTACCTGTTGTGTTGGTCTTTCTTGGGATCAAATTTGCTGCAACATCACCCTAGTAGCTGTTAGGTTTTAGCTATTTACTTTTCGAAAATAAAAAGTACTTTGTTTTCCCAGCTGTAAGTAAATAAATAGCTGTTATAGCTCCTGGCAGCAAGATCAATGCTGCAAGCGAAAGCGATATTTTAAAAAGGAATAACAAACCCAAACCAATTAATGGCGAAACAAACGAAACAAGGCTTAACATGCTTGGATAAAACGCATAGCTTATTGTTTTACCCGCTTCTATTATAACATCTTGTTCTCCACTTTTGATATTTTGTTGCACTCTTATTTTATACGTGCCGGGCTCAAGATCAAATTCTTTTTTTTCGCCGCTGGCCATTTTTCCATACAAAGTATCGTTTATGTAAACATCCATTCCAACCGCAAGACCATTAAAATTCTTTTTGCGGTATAATATTAATTTTCCGGTACCCATCAAATAGTTGTGAATGATTAGACCGCAAAAATAGCATTTAATAAATAGAAATTAAAATAAGGTTATTGTAGTACTTTACGGATCTTAGTAACGTCATAGCCTTTTGCGGCACACCTGTCAACGATCTCTTTATATTGAATATCACCCATTATTCCGGTTCTATTCATAATGTATAGATACTTTCTTTTTGGATGGCCTGCAACAGTATAAAAATAATTATTGTCTATTTCTTCAATTAAATAATCTGCTCTGAATGGCCATACAAACTGCACTTTCCATTTGGTATTATTGCATTTTTTATCCGGAAAACCTTTTGATCTTACTTCTTTTTGGTTAGGATCATTGTGTTTTATATAAGTTGTATAAATATCAATTTTACCTTTTGCGTTAACAGAATAGGTTTCTGTAACATAGTTCCAATGCTTATCAAAACTTGTTGGAATACATGCTATTACAAACCATTTACCCGAGTATCTTTCAAGGTCAATGCTTTTTACGTTTGTTTGTGCAATACCTGAATTTACAATTGAAGTTACCATGATTAGATATTTAATTAATTTCATAAAATAGAATTCCTTTAACAGATCATGCAAAAGTAATTCCAGTTAAATGGCTTAAAAAAATATAAGAATTATGGGTTTTTTAAAAACTATGAGGTAAAAACTCCCCTCTTATTTCACGCGTTCAACATATTCTGAATCTTCTATGCTGATCTTAAGTTTATCGCCAATGTTTACGAATAGCGGCACCTGTATCTTTATACCGCCTTCAACTTCGGCAGGTTTTAATAATTTTCCTTTTACGCCTTCTTCGGTATAAGTTACAACTAACTCGGCATACTTTGGTAAGTTGCCACTTAATGGTTTTTCGTTCTCGTCAAAACGAATAGTAAGTATCATACCTTCCTGTAAGAATTTTATAGCGTCTCCAAAAATAATCTTTGGGATATGAACCTGGTCAAAGGTTTCCTGGTTCATACAAACCAAAGCATCACCTTCGGTAAAAAGGTACTGCATATCAAATTCATCAACACGTATAAAATCAATTTTTTCGCCTGACCTAAAACGGATCTCACTTTGTTTACCGGTTTCAACGTTACGACATTTTACAGAGTAAATGGCATTTCCTTTACCGGGTGTAATATGATCGTAGTCCATTACCTGAACTAATTCGTTATTGTATCTGAAAAAAGCGCCTCTTGAAATATCGGATGTAGTAGCCATTGATTATTGTTTTATTTTAGAAGCAGAAAGGTACTACCAAGTATTGAGATAGCAAAATTTATTGGTTAAACAGTTGGTTTAAACTAAAAATTGCCCATTAATTTATAAAAAACAAGACCCTTTTTGATGTTTTAATTACCATAAAAAGTCGGCGATAGAACTGGTGGCATATTTTGTGTGAGTATGTTCGCTTACCCCAATTTTTGTGTATGAGTTACTTAAACAGTTTTTTCTGTGGCCAAGACTCACCAGATCTTCATCAATAAGCCATTGCATAACTACATCCTTGCTATTATCCATACCGTATGAAACATTCTCGCCATATCGGGCATCTTTACATGTTGTTCTTTCGTGCCCGGTTTTACCATTTTTGCTTTGTTCTTCGCCAAGGCATCTGGCATTCTCGTAGGGCACTTTGTCAAAAACTAAAGCGTTCAGTGGTTTTAATGCGTTTAGTTCTTTTATTAATGATGCTTTGTAGGTTGATTTCGTGAGGTCTTTCTTGTATTTAGGCAAGGCGTTATAATTAACCACTTCATATTTTACAAATTCTTTAGGGAAAAGCCTTGCAAGATTTATATACATGATTATTTCTATCTCGATGGTTGATAAAGAAGGTATGTCTTTAGCTGTATTGGCATCCGCTAATTGTTTGGCTGTCCACTTTTGGGCAACAGCAGCGCTGCTAAAAATTATAAGCGTAAATAAAATTAGTTTTTTCATAACAAGCTTTAATAAAGATACAAATGCAAAATAATTTTGCAAAAAAGAACAGTACAAAATTTGTGAAGCTTCTTCTTACTTCCTTAAAATTTTTTCCATTGTTTTTCCTTTTGCCAATTCATCTATTAACTTATCTAAGTAACGAATTTTTTGCATGAGCTTATCTTCAATATCTTCTACACGATAACCACAAATTACACCCGTAATTTTTGAAACATTTGGATTAAGTTGTGGTGCCTGTGCGAAAAAAGTTTCAAAGTCACATTTATTGTCGATCTGTTGTTGTAATGTTTGTTTATTATATCCGGTTAACCAAAATATAATTTCATCTACCTCTGCTTTTGTTCGCCCCTTTTTTTCCGCTTTTAGAATATAGTGTGGATAGACACTCGCAAAAGACATTTTAAATACTCTTGAATTATCCATCTTTTTGAAATTATAATTTAAAGATACAAAAGGATTTTGTATAGAAAAAGCACATATTAAGGACTGATTTACAGATCAAGCAAGGGCTTTTCTCCGCACTTGCATAATAATTTTATATAACTGAACTAAAACTAAAGGGATCAGTCCGGCCAAAATTGCCACCAACCAAAGTTCTGCAGAAAGTTTTTCCAGTCCCAGAACTAAATGCAATTGTGGTAAAGCATAAACCAACAACAGCAATGAAATACAAATTATAATAGCTATCCACACAAATTTATTTTTAGTTATTTCGTTTACCAGTAAATTAGAATATTTTGATGACATATTAAAGACATGGAAGATCTGTGCAAATGCCAGCGTAAGAAAAGCAATATTGTTTGTGATCTTATGATCATCAGAAAAGGTTTGTTTACAATAGATGATGGCAATTATAACAGAAATGGTAATGAGAATTGAATAGGTATATACTGCTATCCAGTTTTCTTTTGATACAATAAGGTTGCCGGCTTTCCTTGGTGGTCTTTCCATTACGGCTTTATCTCCTTTGCCTAAACCAAGCGCCAATGCCGGAAATACATCTGTTACCATGTTTAAGAATAAAATTTGTAAGGGTAGTAAAGTTGAAGCAGGGGCAATAAAGCCCATGGCAGTAACAATAAATATTTCACTCAAATTACACGATACGAGATAGATGACAAATTTTTGAATGTTATCAAATATAGCTCTTCCATGCGCTACTGCTCTTTCTATAGTTGTAAATGAGTCGTCTTTTAATACAATACCTGCCGTTTCTTTTGCCACCTGCGTGCCTCTTATTCCCATGGCAATACCTATGTTTGCTTTTTTCAGGGCAGGTGCATCATTTATACCATCACCTGTCATAGCAACAATATTATCTGCTTGTTGATAGATCGAAACAATTTCTAACTTTTGCCTGGGAGTGGTGCGTGCAAACACTGACGTGGAAAGGATCTTTCTTTTCCATTCATCCGAAAGTGATTCCATAGGCGGAATATCCGCACCTGTAATTACATTTTGTTCGCCCTCATCTACAAGTCCAACCTTTTTAGCAATATTCAACGCGGTTAATGGATGGTCGCCGGTTATCATTACAATTTTAATTCCTGCCTTTCTGCACAAAAGCATGGCATCCTTAATATCCACTCTGGGTGGATCAAGAAAACCGATCATGCCTATAAATACAAGCGAATTTAAATAATCGTCCCCAGGAATTTCATTCCCTTCTCTATAAGCAAAGGCCAATACGCGGAGCCCATCTGCTGCCATTTTTTCTGCCTCGTACAGGATCTTTTTTCTTTCTTCATTGCTAAGTTCTGCGATGGTTGAATTGGTTTGCACTTTGCTGCATTTTTTCAACAGGTGTTCTCCCGAACCTTTTGCAGCAATAAAATAACCCTCACTACTTTTATGCAGGGTGCCCATCATCTTGGTTTCAGAACTAAAGGGAATTTCGTCAATTCTTTTGTATTGAATTTTTAGATCTTCGGAAGAGGAGCCTGACGAATTTGCCAGGTGAATAAGGGCAATTTCTATCGGGTCGCCCATCAATTCTGTTTTACCATCTTCACTTTTAGTGTAAGCATTATTGCACAACGCACCCACTAATCTTAACTTTTTAAACGCTTCGCTACTTTTATCAATATTCCCTTTTTCAAAACGCAATACGTTATTATTAATTGAAACCTTTAATGTTTCTTCATAAAAAGAAATGGTATCAACATATATTTTATTTTCTGTTAGTGTGCCTGTTTTATCTGTCAATATCACGTTGGTACTTCCTAAAGTTTCTACAGCTGATAGTTTTTTAACTACTGCATTTCGCCTGGCCATGAGCAGCATTCCGTAAGACAACGCTACAGTAGCAACAACCGGAAGACCTTCAGGAAAAGCGGCTACCGCTAAGGCAATAGATGTTTCTAAGATCAATATCCAGTTTTTGCCCTGAATAAATCCGGTAATGGCAAAAACGGCTGTTAAGCCTAATGTTATCCATATCAGCTTTTTACTAAGTAGTTGTATTTGTTTATCAAGAGGGGTGTCTTCTTCCTCCGAGGATTCTACCAGTGTGGTGATGATGCCTAACTGAGTTTGGCCAGCAATTCCTGTTACAACTGCTTTTGCATTGCCGTTGGTTACTGAAGCGCCTTTAAAAACCATATTAAAACGGTCTCCGGGCATTGTTTCATTTGGGAGTTTTTCAATATCCTTTGCTATAGGAAGCGATTCTCCCGTAAGTGAGGATTCATCACACTGCAACTCGTTAGACTCTATTAAACGGGCATCTGCGGGAATTATATCCCCCGCCTCAAGCAATATAATATCTCCGGGAACAATTTTTTCAGAGGGAATTTCCTGAACTTTTTCATCGCGCACAACTTTTGAAAGTATCACATCCATTTCCTTTAATGCTTTCATAGAATTGCGCGCCTGCAACTCCATTACAAATCCAATAAGGGCATTTATCAGAATTACTACAATGATAGAAACAGATTCAATATAATGTTGAAAGGAAAGTGTAACTGCTGCAGCTAAAAGTAATAAATAAACGATAGGACTTTTGAATTGCAGAAATAACATTAGCAAAATGCTTTTTTGCTTTTTGGTCTGGTAAGCATTTGAACCAAACTCTTTTGTCCGTTTTTCTGTTTCAGCCTGACTTAATCCTGTGGTTGTGTTTGTTTGAAAAGCAAGTAAAGTTTCTTCTACTGAAAAAGCATGAGGGTTGGCCAGTGGATATTTAATTTTCATACTAATAATAGAATCATTGGTAGTTGTGATTGCCTGTAACTGATCTCGGCTACAAGTAGCACCAATCCCGAGCTTGCTTTGGTAATGGTGCTTAAAGATACAAACTTTCTGTTACATTAAGTCTGCGCCAATTACTGGTAGGAGCTGTTATAACCAGTTTTTGACACGCATACATCTGCCAATTGCAGTTATCTTTTAGGAAGGAAGTTCTTAAAAATAGTTTGTATTCAGCAGATCATCAACAAACGGTTCTGGCCTTTTTTTTCTTTTGGTGCACGGTGAATGCAAGGAAGGACTTTGCTTTCAGGATGATCAACTGCCAACCGCCATAAATGTCCCTGGCCTAAACTGACAGGACTTGCGTTAGCTTTAGCCCGATAGTGAAGGTCAAAAAAATGGTCGCTTAAAAATGATTCAAATTCTTCGTCAGGTCCACGATATAGTTTTTTGAGTTCATTACATATTTCGGGAACAAGCACTTTTTGTTCGGCTTGTGAGTTTGGCAATATTTCACTCGACTCGCCATAATAAGTGCATAAAAAGGTATCGGTTGGTACAGGCGAGCGATCTACATGAAAAGAATACACATCGGTTGGAAAGAAGGGGTAGGTAGTATCTCTCTCATAGTATTTGATCAAATTAAGGATGGGAGATGCGCCATGAGCTTTCAGCAACTTCAGATCATTTAAAAGAATGTCACGCGCAAGTTGCCCTTGTTCACTTAACTGAAGTTTCAAAAGATCTTCCTGATCAATTACTGCTATATTTCCATTTAGTTCTAACTTCTTAACGATCTCAGAAAAATCGCCTGCGAGTTGACGATCCCAGCAGATCGCATTCATTTCTCCATGAAAAGGCGTGGAAACAAGGTCTTGAAAATTCGTGACACAGTGAATCCGATAGCTATAGGATTGTTTCTCAGCAGGAGATAGATCTTTCATAATGGGTT
>JAUXSA010000176.1 GCA_030681615.1 Bacteroidota bacterium | reverse complement strand
TTATTTGGCTTATTCTTTATACAACAATTTGGTACCGGGTTTATTGGTAAATTTTTTGGTCCGTTAATGACCATATGGTTCTTAATGCTTGGCGTATTAGGTGTTACGCAAATGGTGGGTAATTGGAATATTTTATCGGCTTTAAATCCGTATTACACATACAAACTATTAGCAACACATCCTTCAGGCATTTTAATATTAGGCGCCGTATTTTTATGTACAACAGGTGCAGAGGCATTATATTCTGACTTGGGACATTGCGGCAAAAAAAACATTCGTATTTCCTGGATCTTTGTAAAAACAATGTTGGTATTAAATTATTTTGGGCAAGGTGCCTGGTTGATCGCGCACGAAGGACAAAAGCTAGAGAACTTTAAAGCAGTAAATCCTTTTTACGCTATTATGCCTGAAGCATTTATGCCTTATGGAATTGTTATTGCTACAATTGCGGCAATTATTGCATCTCAGGCTTTAATTAGCGGTTCATTTACGCTTATTAATGAAGCTATGCGTTTAAACTTATGGCCAAAAGTTGGCGTAAAATATCCAACTGAAATGAGGGGCCAGATCTATATACCATCGCTTAACTGGCTATTACTGGCAGGTTGCATTGGCGTGGTATTGTACTTCAGAGAATCGGCTAATATGGAAAATGCTTATGGCTTAGCAATTGTTTTATGCATGTTAATGACCACTACTCTACTTAATTTTTATATGCACATGAAAAGGTATAATAAATATTTTATATATACTATCATAACTGTTTATGTAATGATAGAGCTCTCCTTTTTATGGGCAAACCTTAGTAAATTTACGCACGGGGGTTGGATCACTTTATTAATTGCCTCTTGTCTTATTACAGTTATGACCGTTTTACATCTTGCTAAAAAAATAGGTAAACGGTATGTTGACATGGTTAAATTTGATGACCATAAACAATTATTGATCGATCTGAGTAATGATGATTCACTTCAAAAATACGCTACCCATCTTGTTTATATGACTAGTGCCAATAATCCTAAAGAGATAGAAGCAAAAATCATTTATTCAATTCTTCAAAAGAGGCCAAAAAAGGCAGATGTGTATTGGTTTGTACATGTAGATGTATTAAATGAACCCTATAAAATGGATTATAAAGTTACTCATATTGCAGATAACGATATTATTAGAATTGATTTTAGATTAGGTTTTAGGGTTGCACCAAAAATAAACCTCATGTTTAGAAAAGTAGTTCAGGATATGGTAAAAGCCGGCGAAGTAGATATTACGAGTCGTTATGAATCTCTAAATAAAAACAATGTGATCGGCGATTTTAAATTTGTTGTATTGGAAAAATTTCTTTCATATGAAAATGATCTGCCTACCTTTGAGAAAATTATAATGACCATTTATTTTTTCTTAAAAAAATTCAGCTTAAGCGAAGCAAAAGCATTTGGGTTGGATAGTAGCTCAGTAAAAATTGAAAAATTCCCGATGGTAATAAAACAACCAAAAGAATTACCGCTTAATAGAATTGGATAAAGTGTTTTTTTGGTAAACCAGGATACATTATTGAATTCATAAATAAAAAACAGAAAAATGAAAAAACTATTATTAATTATAGCTATTCTATTGATAGGATATATTGCTAATGCGCAACACGACACAACCGAAGTTACAAATAAACAAAAAGGCGAACCACTTGAAGGAATGGATATGACTTGGGTGAATGGTGGCGACAGACGTTCTACACCAACAATGCAAGGACTTTTTTTTACACCCACTGTGATGTTAGATGCAAATTATACTCATTCCTTTAACGATCCCATTGATAATACAGTTGTAGGTTCTACAGCTCTTGCAAGAAATAATGAAATGCAGGTATCTGCGGCACATTTAGGTGGTGATTTTTACTATAAAGGAGCTCGAGCTCATATTGTTACTCAATTCGGCACACGTTCAACAGTAGTTCCACGTAATGATTATAGTGTTTATAAAGGACAATACCAGTTAGACAACGTTTATCGTTATTTAGCAGAAGCAAATGCAGGATATCATTTTAATATATTGCATGGCATAAATGTTGATGCCGGCATGTTCATGTCTTATATCGGATTAAACTCATACTACCAGGTGGAAAATTGGGAATACCAGGCATCATTCACATCTGACAATACACCTTGGTTTTTTAATGGTTTAAGAGTTCAGATCTTTGCTACAAAAAAATTAAAGATAGAACCCTGGATAATTAATGGCTGGCAAAGTTACGGCATGTATAACAAACAGGCCGGTGTTGGTGGTAATATTACCTGGTGCCCAAACGAAAATGTAAAAATGTTGACCAACGATTATTACGGCGCAGATGCGGCGGGTATCCCAGATAGAAAAAGATTTCACTCAGATAATAGTTTGTTAGTGAGATATTTTAACCGCCCAAAAGCAAGAGGAGTAAGCAAAATGGCGTTTTCATTCACCGGTGATTTTGGTTTTGAAAAAGGTGGTGGTGTAAATGGTTTAAAAGATGGAGATTCAATTCACGGCCCTGCGCAATATTTTGCAAGCGTAATGTTCTACAACCGTGTGTGGTTTGCAAAAAACAAATTTGCCTGGACATTGGGCGGAGGTTACATGAGCAATCCAGGTCGTTATTTAGTGCTTTATCCTACCGGACAGGCCAGCAATCTACCAAATCCGGTTAATCCAACTACAACTTCGGGAACTTTTCCTTACAGTGCAAATCCCGGAGATAAGTTTGAAGGTTTTGACTATTCAACTAACATTGATTGGATGCCGAACGAGCACGTGTTGTTTCGTTTGGAATATGTTCACCGACAATCAAGTGTAAATTATTTTGCAGGTCATGGCGGGGTAACTTCTCCAAGCGGTTACACCACAACTGGATTGACTCCGGGTTGGACTCCGGACCTGGTAAAAGCAGAAGACAGAATAATTTTTGCAGTATTATTCAGATTATAATTTTTTACCAAAAACAGTTAGCTTTGGTTTTAATTTGAATTAGTGCCACATTAAAACCAATAAAATGAAGAGAATACTTATACTGATAGCAACTCTACAAACGACAACATCATTTGCGCAACAAGATTCAACAACCGCAGCTAAAATACCATTTGACGGAATGAATCTAACATGGATAAATGGCCAAAACAGACAAAAGGATTTTCCACTCACTTTTAAGAAGAACGACGAGATTGTTATTAATGGTATAGCATATCTTGATACATATTACAACTACAATCTTGCAAACCCAATAGATAATACACAAACAATCTCATCTACTATTGGCAGGCATAATGAGGTTACACTTAACATTGCAAGCATTGGTGTAGAAAGTAATTATAAGAACATAATTGGTCGCGTATGGTTACAGTTCGGTCAAATGGGTTCTATTGTACAAGATCTTGACGGTTCTGTTTATCGCGGGAGAAATAATGGTGTTAACAATCTTAAATATTTTCGCGAAGGCGCAGCAGGTTACCATTTTAATAAATGGTATGGTATAAATGTTGAGATGGGAATATTTATGAGTTATATTGGATTAGAAAGTTATACAACACAGGAGAACTGGAATTATCAGAGGAGCCTTGTTTGCGAGCTGACACCCTTTTATTTTTCGGGTGCAAGAATACAAATGTATCCTACAAAAAAAATTAAACAGGAATTGTGGTTGATCAACGGCTGGCAAACGTATAACAGTTATAGTAAATCGCCAAGTATTGGTAGTTCAACATACTTTCGTCCAAATGAAAATTTACAACTAGTAGCTAATTTTTATTTAGGACGGGATACGCAACAGCCCGACACATTAGGAAATCAATCAAACAGGATCCGTTTTCACCATGACAATAGCTTAGTAGGAAGATATTTTAAAAATGAAACATCAAAAGGCATCTCGCAATGCGGAATAAGTTTAAATACACATTATGGTTTTGAATCGAATAATGATAGTAATGATATAGTAAGATCAAACCAAAATTTTATGACTGGCGCTTCTCTATCAAATAGAATTTGGTTCAATAAAAATAAACTGGCATTAACATTAAGAGGTGATTACATGACCAACCAGTCAGTGATTAATAGTGTAAACTCTAACCCTTATCTTACCTTTAATCCTGCAGCTACAGGTAGTATACCGAATAATTATGATTTAGCGATTTCCGAAAACAAAAAATTAGAATTGTTTCAATTTACATCTACATTTGATGTAATGCCTAATGATTATGTAACTTTTAGATTAGAGTATGTATATAGACAATCGAGCATTCCATACTTTACAGGTACAGGAGGAACCACCTCTGCCAGTGGCTGGTCAAACGGACCAACTACGCTTTTGCCGTGGGCGGCTGATCTAAAAAAAACTGAGAACAGGATAACAATTGCAGTTAATTTCAGGCTATAAAATCTACATCTTACCACATCTTAAATGTTAAATGTGTAATTTTTTTCCGCTAAAAAGGGAAAATATTACGCGATTTTATTATTTTTAATTTGTAAATCTATGGTATTAAAATTGAGTTTTTTCATCAACTAAAAGCTTAACACAATGGGATCATTAAAAACACAAGACTGGAATTTCTCCAACGAAAAAAACTTCAAAGCACGTTCCAAAAAGAAACAAAATTCAAATTTTGATCATTCGCAATTCGATGACGAATTTGAAACGGAGGAATATCCCCAATTAAACCGCTATAAAAAGCAAGATTATCGTATGGCCAAACGGAAAGACTTTAAAGGCGATTTCGACCAGGCATAAAACCTTTTCTGAATTTTATTTTATCCTTTATTTTCAATTATAAGTTGAACCGGCTTTTTATTGGTATGATATTAGAATGAAATAATGTATGGACAACGATTACGGAGGGAAAATATCAGCTAAATTTTATGCTAATTCAGGAATAGAAACATTTTGCGCAAAACATATTTTACATTATGATCCAAAAAGGTTTTATATTGTAGCAATTAGGGTGTTTGCCGCAAAAGAATTTATTATTACCATTTATATGGAAGATAAATTAAAAGATCTGAGCACAATACACCCAGGAAAGATCCTTGTAAAGAAATTTAAAATTGAAAATGTTACGCCTGAAGAATTTTTTGACCTTGTTGAAGCCTTTAATTTTACTTTATCAAACGATAATTACGACCTTGATAATATGGAAGTAATTAATAAGTAATATTTAAAAAAATAATTACCGAACTATTTAACCTCCTGGTTTTTATTGGATCCCAATAATCTTATTCTTTCATTTTTGTCGTGAATAAAATTTCCCGCGGTATCAAATTTTATAATAGCTGTTTTATGTTTTGCAAAATAATAGGTATCCCCATTAGACGCTTCACATTTTATGATCCTGAATTTTTCTTCAGGAAAACGCTGGCTGTAATATTTATTAATGTTTATTGGGTATTCGGTATAATCCATTTCACTTTCTTTGCTGATAATCTCTCCTTGTTTAGTGTACAGAATATAGTGGTTAAGCTCTGTGTTTGCATCGGTATAACTCGCCCTGTAATTGTTATCCTCTAAACTCCAAACTGCTTTTACGCCCGGATATTCGCTTTCGAACTTACTATTGACCTGTTTTGGGGCTTTTGTAATAATGACTTTTGAACTTTCTTTTCTTTGGTTTTTAATCTGGGCAGACATTACATTCACTCCAAATGCAATTAATAATAAGATCAACAGTTTTTTCATGAGTTCCACATTTAATACGGGTTTTAACTGCCCAATATCATGCCATTTATTAAAATGCTTTGAAATGCTTACTAACAGGGGTGTGAAAGAGTAACAGAAAATAACGGGAAGAAATACTTGTAGAAATTTACAACCAAACTGCGAAAAAAAATCAGAAAGTAACGTTCAGGCTTTTTATCTCGCCATTACGCAAAACCTCAATTGGCGAGGTATCTCCTTTTTTTAACCCTGATAAGGCTTTCATATAATCCTCCACGTTCTTCACTTCTATACCGCCTAATTTTTTAACCACATCGCCTTTTAAGATCCCTGCCTTTGATGCAGGTTTGCCATCGGTTACGCCATCAATACGCATCCCCTCCCCTTCAAAAGCATAATCGGGCATTACACCCATGGTTACTTTAAAACCGCCTTTTCCGGTATCAGGGTTACGTGTTTTAGCAAAATCCAATTTTTTATAATTAAAGGTTTTTTCAACAACCTTAATAATGTAATCTAATACTTCTACCTCACCATTGTAATTTACTTTTTCAATATCATCGCTTGGTTTATGGTAATCGCTATGCTGACCGGTAAAAAAATGCAACACAGGAATGTTCTTTAAATAAAATGATGTTTGATCACTTGGCCCAATTCCACTACTATCTTTCTTCAAAGTCAAATTACTTTTAATTGAATCCAGTAACGGCACCCAAACTGGTGATGTACCTACACCATATACCAACAATTTTTTTGTAGAATCATTCAACCGGCCAATCATATCCATATTTATCATGTAATTGATCTTTGTCAGTTCAACATCCGGATCATCGCACCATTTTTTTGATCCCAGTAAACCCAACTCTTCACCGCTAAAACAAATAAATAAAAAATTAAAAGGTTCTGTCTTATTATTCTTGGCATAATAATTTGCCAGTTCAATAACTCCGGCTGTTCCACTGGCATTATCATCCGCACCATTGTGTATCTTACCGTCCGGATTCGCATCCATACTATTGTGATCATGGCCAAGTCCTAAATGATCGTAATGCGCGCCAATAACAATTGTATACGGTGCTTTATTATCTAAAAAACCAACCACATTGTTAGCCTTTTTTTGAGGAACATTTGCAGTTGATGTATCATGTGGGCTTACACTTTTTTTGTATGTAAACGCTTTTAAATATGAATTATTAAATGATGATAAGCCTGCCTTTTTAAATTTGTCTGCAATAAATTTTGCTGCCATTAATTCTTCAGGAGAAGAGGTTCCTCTACCTTTTAATTTATCGGAGGCTAAAAAAGAAATATCTTCCTTAAGTTCTTTAACTAAAATATCTTGTCCTTTTATTCCAAAAGAAACCAGAAGAAAACATAAACAGACAGTAAGATTTAAACGCATGGTCAAAAATAAAAAAAGAAATGCATAAACCCATATTAACAGTTTAAAAACATGAAAGTTTGTGTTAATAATACATAATGCATCCTCGCGGTTAGTTAGTTTTGCATTATCTCAGTTTTTTGCAACTATATTTACTGAAAATTTTGAAAGACCTTATTTTCTTATTTTTTCAACTTAAATAATAAACAAAATGAAAAAAATAATTTTGTTAGCACTGATAGTATTTTCAATAAGCCTGACAGCACAACTACCATCCCTGCGTTTTAAAGATGGTTTAAAGATCTACTTAAATGATGATAGTACACGTTATGTAAAAGCAACCGGTCTTGCCCAAATATGGTTCAGGTATACTGATAATAATCCAGGATCAGCCATATATACAACACAAAAAAAAGAAACTTTTGATGTAGG
>JAUXSA010000174.1 GCA_030681615.1 Bacteroidota bacterium | reverse complement strand
AGTCTACTCACAGCATGACGTTCCTGGTATTCGCTCATATCTATTCGTGTCATAGAATTTTCATTATTGAATAAATATTCCGCAAGTGCTTTTGCTAATTCTGTTTTACCTACACCGGTTGTTCCTAAAAAAATAAAAGAGCCTATAGGGCGTTTACTATCCTGTAATCCTGCTTTGCTTCTTCGAACTGCATCGGCAATACTTTCAATGGCTTCGTGTTGACCAACCACACGTTTATGCAACTCATCTTCCAATAAAAGTAATTTCTCTTTTTCACTTTGCAACATTCGGCTAACCGGAATGCCGGTCCATGCGCTAATGACAGCAGCAATATCTTCGCTGTCTACTTCTTCTTTTAGTAGTTGCGAACCGTTTTCTTTTGCCTCGGCTAATTTTGTTTCAAACTCGGTTAATTTTGCCTCGGCTTCTTTTACTTTACCATAGCGGATCTCAGCAACCTTGCCATAATCGCCTTGTTTTTCGAAATTAGTGGCTTGTTGTTTTAATTCTTCAATTTCTACTTTTATTTTTTGAACGCCTTCAATAACTTCTTTTTCAGATTGCCATCTTGCACGTAATATTGTTCTTTTCTCCTGCCAGTTAGCAATATCTTTATTTAAAGCAGCTATTCTATTCTCATCATTATCGCGTTTAATAGCTTCGCGTTCAATTTCTAATTGCATGATCTTGCGTTCTGCTTCATCTAATTCAATTGGCATAGAGTTGATCTGCATTCTTAATTTGGATGCAGCCTCATCCATAAGGTCAATGGCTTTATCGGGTAAAAAACGGTCGCTGATGTAACGCTGACTTTGTTCAACAGCGGCAATAATGGCCTCATCTTTTATCCTTACTTTATGGTGTGCTTCGTATTTTTCTTTAATACCGCGCAAAATAGAAATGGCATCTTCAATACTTGGTTCATCTACCATTACTTTTTGAAAACGACGTTCTAATGCTTTATCTTTTTCAAAATATTTTTGATATTCATTTAAAGTAGTTGCCCCAATAGCCCTTAACTCGCCACGTGCTAAAGCAGGTTTTAAAATATTTGCTGCATCCATAGCTCCTTCGCCACCACCTCCGGCACCAACTAAAGTATGTATCTCATCAATAAACAAGATCACATCGCCATTGCTGCCAATAACTTCTTTTATTACCGATTTTAAACGCTCTTCAAACTCACCTTTAAATTTTGCACCTGCAATTAAAGCGCCCATGTCCAACGCATAAACCTGTTTTGATTTTAAATTCTCGGGCACGTCACCATTAATTATCCTGTGCGCTAAACCCTCTGCTATGGCAGTTTTACCAACCCCAGGTTCTCCCACTAAAATTGGATTGTTCTTTGAACGGCGCGAAAGTATTTGTAAAACACGGCGAATTTCTTCATCACGGCCAATAACGGGATCGAGCTTGCCGTTTCGGGCCTGCTGATTTAAATTAACGGCAAATTTATTTAAACTGTTATAAGTTTCTTCTGCCGATTGGCTGGTAACTCTTTCACCTTTTCTTAATTCTGTAATAGCGGCTTTAAGGTCTTTCTCCTTTAAACCTGTATCTTTCATAAGGTTTGAGGTACTATCACCGGCGCTTAATAAACCCAGTAATAAATGCTCTATAGATACATACTCGTCCTTATATTCTTTTAAAAATGATGCCGCTTTTGCCAGGGCCTGGTTGGCCGCATTTGAAAGATAGGGCTGTCCACCACTAACTTTTGGATAAGAATTTATTACGCTCTCAATTAACTTGGTAAAAGTTACCTGGTTAACATTTAATTTTTTTAATATAAAAGGGGTTACGTTCTCGTCTGTTTCAAGAATAGCTTTTAAAATATGGCCGGTCTCAATTGCCTGGTTGCCATTAATTGTGGCTAATTGTAAAGCCTGTTGAATGGCTTCTTGTGATTTTATTGTATAGTTATTCAAATTCATAATAGTAAATTTTACAATTAACCAATCATAAAACGTTCCAAGTTTAATTCATGAAAATTAGGCGGGTTTTTTGAAAATACACTGACGGATTGACCGATAAATGATAAAGATCAGTTTATTTTGTCTGATTTTTGCCCTGGTATTTAGTTAAATTTTTTTCAATATATTTTTCTGTTGGAAGCAGGGATTGTTGAATGCGCCGGGCGTATGTTATACTTTCTATAATTTCTTTTTGCTTCTCTTCAATTAAACGTTTTTTTTCTTCTACCTCTTGTTTTTGATTAGAGATAATGATATTTTTTTGTTTAGTTAGTTTAAAAGCTTTAAAAATAAAGAACGAAAAAATAAGTGTGAGAAGTAGAATAAATGAAATGCCAACTGTAACAAATTTTTGTTTTCTTTTTTCTGATCTTGCTTTTTCGTCTTTAATAGCTTGTTCTATTTTAAAATCCTGTTCTTTTTTTGCGTATTCGAATTCATAATCTTTCCTCAGGGCATTTCGTCTCATTTCTGAGTTATTAATTGTTTTGCCCAAGTCACTCATGTGTCTAAACAATTTTAATTCTTTTTCAGTTTCATTTTGAGCTCTGTATAAATTAATAAGAATTAATCCATTCTTTACCTCTTCCTGTATTGCTCCATTTTCTTGAGATAATTTTAATGCCATTTCAAGTTCAATGATTGCGTTTTTCGAATCATTTAACGAGGAGTATAGCTGAAACATAGCCGAATGATATAATTCTTTAACGGTTAAATTATCCACATTAGTTATTAATTTTTTTACATCTTCTAAATATTGTTTTGCTAAAATGTAGTTGCTGTCGATCATGCATAATACCGCAAGATTGCATTTAGATTTGCATATACCACTTATATCACCAATTTCCTCTCTGATTGCCAAGGCTTTATTTAAACATTTTATTGAATAATCAAGCCTGCCTTTATTTTTTTCTAATATTCCAAGATTTTGCAGCTCTTGAGCAATAATACGTTTATCGCCACTTTGCATAGCACTTGCCAGTGCTCTTTTTATATAAATGTACGCCTTTGAAGTATCTCCTAAAAACAAATAGATATCTCCCAAATTATTTAAAACCGGAGTTAGATCAGTATTATTTTTAAACGATTCATGAAGTTTTATCGTTTTTTGAAATATATCAATAGCTTCTAATATTTTACCTGTATTATATAAAAAATTTCCAATGTTATTATAGGAAGAGATTAAAGCCGTTTTATCGTTAATGGCTTCCTGAATTTGCGCAGCCTCTTTATAAAATTTTAATGCTTCGTTGGGTTTGTTCGTGTAATTTTGAATATAGAAGCCAAAGTTGTTTATAGCAAGCGATTTAAAGGATAAATATTTATTTTTCAGAAAAATTGTTTGCTCTTTTTGAGCTAATTTATCCGACAAATCATACATCAAACGATTGTATTTTGACCAAATAGTTTCATCATTGCAGGTTTCAATAATCTCATTTAATAATTCAAGTTTTGAAGTGTCAGAAGAACTGGAATGGTATAACTTTAAATTTACATCAATAAGAATAAAATCATTTGTATTAGTTGCAGTTTTTTGAATAGAATCAACCAAATAGAAAGTCTTATCTAAAAACTGGGCTTGATCTTTTAGAGCAATCGTACAAAGTATAAAAACGAATAAAATTCTCTTTAACATGCAAAGACTAATGTACAGAAAATTAAAAAAAAAGAGGAATTATTTTTTCATTAAAGAATCAAAGGGTATCCTATTGGTAATGGAACGGCCAAGGGTAACTTCATCGGCATACTCCAGTTCATCGCCAACAGCAATGCCACGGGCAATTGCACTTAACTTAATTTTGTAAGGGGCCAGTTTTCTGAAAATATAAAAAGAGGTAGTTTCTCCTTCCATGGTGGCGTTCAAAGCAAGAATTACCTCTGCAACATTACCGGAACTAACCTTGGCAACAAGGGTTTCAATATTTAAACTGGATGGAGTTATGCCATCGAGCGGTGAAATAATGCCTCCTAAAACATGATAATGTCCTTTGAAAAGCCCGGTGTTCTCAATAGCCATTACATCCCTGTAATCCTGCACAACACAAATGGTTGTTTCATCGCGCAAAGCATTTAAACAGATATCGCAGGTGTTTTGCTCTGAAATGTTATGGCATTTCTGACAAAATTTAAGATCGGTCTTTAATTGTGAAATCAATTTTCCCAATGCTTCAACCTGTGTTTTATCCTGCTTAATAACATGCAGCACATAACGCAAGGCTGTTTTCTTGCCAACGCCCGGTAATTGTGCAAAGGCTTCAACAGCCTGTTCTATTATTTTTGAACTGAATTCCACTTCTGTAAAATTAATTATTCTGGCAGTAATACTGGCTTTATTTATTCACTTTATAATTGTTTAGAACTATTTTAACAGAAAGTCATTTAACCTCCAAAAAATGAAATCTTTGTAATAAGAGTAAATTTATTTTTCTTATAATTTTAAATGTCACCTACATTACTTTTTATATTCGTTATTTCTTATTTTTTGATCCTGCTGGCGGTTGCATGGGTTACTGGCAGAAATTCAACGAACGAATCTTTTTTTATCGGGAATAAGAACAGTAACTGGATGCTTGTGGCATTTGGCATGATAGGAACCAGTTTAAGCGGTGTTACTTTTGTGAGTGTGCCGGGTGGAGTGGGAAGTGGGAATTTTTATTATTTTCAGATCGTACTAGGTTATCTGTTGGGGTACATGGTAATTGCATTTGTATTAATTCCTTTATACTATAAATTAAATCTTACGTCCATTTACACTTATCTCGAAAAACGTTTTGGGGTGAATGCCCACAAAGCAGGTGCTTTCTTTTTTATTTTATCGCGTTTGGTTGGTGCAACAGCCCGTTTATATTTAGTGATAAGTGTACTACAGGTTTTTATTTTCGACAAATTAAATATTCCCTTTGAGCTTACTGCACTTGTGATACTTATACTCATATTGCTTTATACATTTGAAGGCGGCGTAAAAACGATCATTTATACAGATACTTTACAAACCACAGGTATGTTGTGCGGACTGGTTGTTTGTATAATAGTTATTGTAAAAGCAATGGGACTTGATTTTTCGGGAGCACTTACCCTTATGAATGAAAAAGGGTTTACTAAAATTTTTAATACGGATGTAAAAGCGGGCTCCTATTTTTTAAAACACATTATAGGCGGGATGTTTATTGCCATTGCTATGACCGGACTTGATCAGGAGATGATGCAAAAAAATATTAGTGTAAAGAATATTAAAGATTCTCAAAAAAATATTGTTTCATTTTCAATTGTGTTAGTAATAGTTAATTTGTTGTTCTTATTTTTAGGAGGGATATTGTATTTATATGCCAGTCAAAACTCCATTTCGGTGCCTCCGGATGACCTTTTTCCAACGATTGCTTTAAGCGATACCTTTAGTGGTGTTATAGGAATTATTTTTATTATTGCCCTTATCTCGGCATTATTTCCAAGTGTGGATGGCGCCATTACCTCTATTACATCTTGTTTTTGCATAGATATTTTAAGTATAAATAAACGAGCAGGAACGGAAAAGCAGAATAGAAATACCCGTTTAAAAGTTCATTTTTCATTTGCAGTCATATTTTTTATCATGGTATTGATCTTTAAAGCAATTAATGATAAGCTCATTATTGATTTTATATTAAAATTTGCCAGCATAACTTATGGCCCGTTATTAGGCTTATTTTCTTTTGGTATTCTTACTAATAAAAATTTAAATGATAAACTGATCTGGTTGGTTTGTATCATTGCACCAATTTTAGCTTTGAGTTTGGATGTATTATGCAGTCCGGAGTGGTACGAAAAAAAGTTACATGTTTCGTTAGGTTTAAAGTCTTTATCAGAAAGTATTTTTAACGGTTATAAAATTGGGAATGAGCTGATCCTCATCAATGGTATCCTTACTTTTACAGGATTGTTCTTTATCTCATCAAAATCACAACAAAAAGTGGTTGAGCAAAAAGAAAACTTTGTTTAACTGTTGAAAAAATGATCTTTTTCCAAGTCAGTAAATTTTTTCTTTCCTTTTAAAAAATGATCGAATACAATATTTCCTTTATAAGTAAAACTTCTGCTGTATTTAAAATTTTGTGCTGATTTTTGCTTTTTTCGTTTCGAAAGTGTTTGTGGTAATAGGTAATAATAAGCAAAGTGCGATCTTACAACTGCCCAAAAATGTTTTGGCTGCGCGGCAAATAAAAATTTTAAAGCGGCAATACCATCTAATACCAGGCGATAAAAAAGCTTAAAGAATAAACTATTTGCGGGATGATTTTTTGTAAGGGTGATGAGGTTGTTCCTGAAGTTTAAAAATGTTTTACGCGATGAAAGTTTATTTAATGTCCCACCACCAACATGATACACAACAGATGCCGGTTCAATATAAATGGAGTAACCTACATTTTTTAAACGCCAGCAAAGATCTATTTCTTCCATATGCGCAAAATAATCTTCATCCAAACCGCCAACTTCCCAAAAAGCATTTGCGTTTACAAAAAGGCAAGCACCTGTTGCCCAAAAAACTTCTGTGCTGTTATTGTATTGGCCACTATCTTTTTCAAGTGAATTAAAGATCCTTCCCCTGCAAAAGGGATAGCCGTAGGTATCAATAAAACCGCCGGAAGCCCCCGCATATTCAAAAAATTCCCTGTTCTTAAAATCAAGTAATTTTGGCTGACAAGCTGCAATTTTTTTATTCTTTTGCATCAACTCAATAATTGGCTCCACCCAATTAGAGGTAACTTCAACATCGCTGTTCAACAATACATAATAATCGGCGGTAATTTGTTTTAATGCTGTATTATAACCTTTTGCATAACCGCAATTATCATTTATGGCAATAACACTAACCTGCTTAAAATTTGTATTTATAAATTTGATAGAGTCATCAGTGCTTCCATTGTCAGCAACATAGATCTTATGTCCGGGAGAATTTTGTATAATGCCCGGCAAAAATTTTTCCAAAAAAACTTTACCGTTAAAGTTTAAGATCACAATGGCTACGCTCTGAAAGTTCATAAGCTTAGCGCGGGTTATTATAAATTTCGTTGAACTGATTGAATTCGGTATCTGACGGGTTCACATTATCCGGATTGGCAGTACCATTATTGTTTCTACGGGTCACCTCAAAACGCCACCTGTCATTATAAAGTTCGCCTCTCATATCGCTGTGAACAAGCACATGACAATCGTCGCCAAGATTTTTATTTACAAATACAAATTTACGGTTGTTAAAGAACTGGCCGTTAACACCATCGGTAAGCCGGTAGTATTGCCAGATCTCATAAGGAAACGTATTTGCTTCTGTGTTTTGAATGCTGCGCTGATCGGGCTTTCCATATTGCAGGTAAACCCTTCCACGCTCAGTGTAGTAACCTTTTTGTTTACCGCATTTAAAAAGAACCATTGCTTCCTGTACGCTTTTATAATATTGCCCCCACATTTTTAATGCATTGCCTGTATCGCCGGCACGGCGTTGCCAAAAATCAACGGCAAAATTTTTCATAAGTTCGGGATCTTTTTTTATTGCCTGGTTAATTATCCGCTCTTTATCCACACCATTAGCAATTGGCCATAAACATTCTACAAACATTTTTAATGTATCAACATTATTGCAGGAACCAAAGTATTCTGCAACTGTTTTTTTCTCGCTGTATTGATATAAAGCAACGATATCCACGGCCTTATTTAAACGTTGGAAAAAGTATTTTTTTTGCAGATGCATGATGTTATTTTCATCTTTAACCTCCAAAACTAAATTATAGTTGCCACTTCCAAGCGCACTAATATTCATTTTTGCTAAAAGTGGATTTACCTTACCGCTTATTTGCTTTTTAAAATCGCCGTAAGTATTCAGTTTGGTAAGGTTATCGCTATTTTCAATGTAATAAACATAAATAAAGGGTTTGTTCTTTCCTAAAACAGTATCGGTGTTATACGTTTCAAAATAGAAACTGAGTTCTTTGGTTGTTTCTGGAAAATAATTAACGTTATAAGGAATAAGATCGAAACCGCTTTTTGAAATGGAAGTAGGGATGGTTGTTTTTTTATAACTTTCTAATACCTGAATACTGGATGATTGAATATCCTTTTGATCAAAGGCTATTAAAATAGTTTGCTTTATACGTGTTGGTTTTTTTGCAGGCTGATTTTTGTCGCTTATGCTCATTTCTAAGGTATAAATACCGTTTGGCAAGGCATAACGCTGATTATCAATGAATGAAGGTCTGTTTAAAGTGTCGGTAAACACAGGTCCTATCAAATTGTATTTATTTGCTTTTACGATATTAGAGTCTTTGAGGATCATAACCTCAATATTAACGGCATTTTGATAATTGCCTTCCGTTTTTTTTGAGGAAAGCGAATTTCCGATAATGGTTAAATAAGTTTCTATATATGGTTGATTTGAAGGTGTATTAAAGGCTCCAATATTAAAATAAGACATGACCTGGCTGTTTGCCGAAAAAGACAAAACAACTGTAAATAGCAGAATAATGAGCCGTTTTAGGATGATTTGATGTTGGATCATGGTATAAAATATAAAGTTATTGATTTTTTTTTGCAAAAGTAGCTTGAGAAATTAAAAATAATTGTAATTTTACCCCCGGAGAAATGGCAGAGTGGTCGATTGCGGCAGTCTTGAAAACTGTTGTACCGCGAGGTACCTGGGGTTCGAATCCCTATTTCTCCGCTCAATAAGCAAAAGCAACCCCGCGCAAGCGGGGTTTTTTGTTTTTCGTGATCGAAAGAAAGTTTACTTTCTTAAGTGAAGGAAAAACAAAAAAACAACTTGCTTTTGCTTTTTGCAAAGCCCTTTCCGGGATCAGCGAGCAAAGCGAGCTAATCCATCCGGAGTTTCGCTTTACTGCTTAATACCCTCTGGGATCAACGAGCGCAGCGAGTTAATCTCAAAAATTCATTTTTTTTGATCTCTGCAAAGAACTTCTACTTAAATTTAGCTATAAGCATACACTAGATAATAGTGCTTTTATAAATGGCTCTATATTATTGATAAATGGGTGGGAAAATGGCACTAACCCCAATCTGAGATCTATGATAAGAAAATTAGTTTATGATCAGTTTTTTTGTAATCATTCCTAAAGCCGATCTGAAGTATATAAAATAATTTCCCGGACTTAAATTTTTTGTGTTTATGGTCAACTCTTCAGTGTTTTCCGCTAGTATAATTTCTATTAATTTCCTTCCGCTAATATCTCTAACAATTATTTCATCGCCTTTATTAAATCTATTTTCGGTTAATTTTAGTGTTATCTTTTCCTTTGCAGGATTAGGGTAAACCCCAAGATCATTTTCAAATTTCTTTTCTTTTATGCTAACTGTACTAATACTTTGCGTTATGCTTATAATTTGATTTACATTTACATTTGTTAATGTTTCAATAGTTCCAGGCATCCATTCAACTTTAATTGAATCTATTTGTGTTGCATTTCCTAAACCAAAATGTGCACGAATATCGTTTTGACTGCAATAAGCATTTTGTGCTGAGATCTCGCGCATTTGCCAAACAGGATTGCCGTTAATGATCGCTTTTACTTTTATTTTTGTTCCAATAGCTGCTTTGTTTGCCTGAGTACCAATAAGTTTAATAGTGATCCATTTATTTGAATTGCCATTGTTATGGTATAAAAGGTTAGGTCGGTCAACATTTGCAAAACGAGTGGTAGCAACTGCTAGATCTTCAAACCCATCGTTATCATAATCTCCAAAAGCACAACCAAAAGCCCAGGTAGAATCCGTTGCTATAATATCAGAACTGTTTCTTGTAAACGAGCCGTTACCGTTATTCAAATAAAAAAAGTTCAATTGTTTTTGAGATGCATAAAATGCATTAGTAACAAAGAGATCAATATCTCCGTCATTATCAATATCCGACCAGGAAGAACTAAATGAATGACCAACCCCTTTTACAACCGTATCATTAATTATTTTAGTGAAATTAAAATTACCATCATTTCTAAAAAGTGAATTATTGCTGCCTTCATTTGCCAAAAAAACATCCAGGTCGCCATCATTGTCATAATCGCCCCAGCTACCACTCATGGTGTTTCCAAGATTATTCAATAAAGAACCTGCGGTTAATTTTGTAAAAATTCCTCCTCCATCATTACGATAGATGTTTTCATTCTGATTAGTTTCATTGGTAACAAAAAGATCTAGATCGTTATCGTTATCAATATCTGTCCAGTTAACACTGCGCGATTCGTTGGCATCATTCACATGGGTGCCAACCAATATTTTTGTAAAAACACTATTACCGCTGTTGTGATATAAAAAATTCTTTTTAACGCCCCAGCTATTTGTTACATATAGATCGACCAAACCATCATTATCATAATCGCCCCAGGCAGCAGTTTCAGAATAACCAAAATCATTTACTGTTGGGCCTGAAGATATTTGCGCAAATGTACCGCTGCCATTATTTGCATATAACATATTATTTACATTATACCAATTGACTACAAAACAATCCATATCTCCATCATTGTTCATATCAGCCCAGGTGGCACCATCCGAAGGTTTATTGTCTTTTACAATTGTATCCGAAGTAATAGAGGTAAAACCACCGGTTCCATTATTTAAATAGACTTTGTTATTTTGCCCACCACTTGGTCCGTTAGTGATCATACAATCCATAAAACCATCGTTATTTATATCTACCCAATTTACAGAGCGCGAATCACCGGGAGAGGTAACTAATGGACCGGTTGTTATTTTTGTAAAGAATTGCGCATGGTAGTTTGTTGTAAAAGCGATGCAGATCGAAAAAATAAATACAAATGGTTTCATAACTTAAGTTTTAATTTTACATCCAATA